>DASTUJ010000175.1 GCA_035759705.1 Actinomycetota bacterium
TGGCTGCGACCGCCCGAGCGGGCCGCTCCCCAGGTGTTGGCGAACCCGGCGGGCGTGACCGGCAGGGTGAACTTGGCGAACCTTCCGGCACTCGACAGCCTGGGGGCCCCGGCCAGGGGAGCGGTGACTGCCGAGACCTTGGGGGCGCCTTTGGCCGTCGCCTCCAGCTGGGCCCGCCGCTGGGCGTTCAGCTTCTGGGTCCGAAGCGCCTCCTCGGCTGCCTTGCGCTTTTGTTCCTCCTGCCTCTTGGCATCCGCCAGGCGGCCCTGAACCGCGTCCTTCTGGGAGTCGAGGTTCTTGGCGAGCTGGCTCTGCCGGGCCTTCGCCGCGCGTAGCTCCTCGGCCACCTCGTTGCTGCGGGCCTGGGCGACGGTCAGCTCCTCCATCAGCTGCGCGTCGTCCCCGCCGAGCACGCCCATGTAGTGGATCCGCTTCACGAACTCGCCGAAGTCGGCAGACGTCAGCAGCTGGCCCAGCATGGTGGTCGCGCCTCCGGACTTGTACATGTAGCCGGCACGGGACCGAAGGGCGGCCGACTTGGCGTCGATGGTCGCCTGGGCCTTCTCCTGCTCCTTGGTGAGGGAGGCTTGCTTGGCCTCGGTCTGGGCCAGCTGCGTCTCGACCTTGCCGTAGTCGGCGGCCAGCCGGTCCAGCTCCTTTTGCAGGGAGTCGCTGGACGCGCCGAAGGCGCTCTGAACTGGCAGAAGTGCCACAAGAGCCAGGATCGCCAGCACCGCTGCCGGGCGATGGGGCGGTCTGGACGGGAATCTCGAACGTCGCATCCACCCGAAGTCTCTCATTGACCCGGGCAAATGGGAACAGACGGCGGCTCATTTTCCCGTTCTGGGGCCTCGTAACAGCAGGCGGAGGAAAGTCCGCGCGGGAGGGTCCATAATGGTTGGACGGCTGTGTGTCGGCCGTGGCGGGGCAAGCCAATCGCTGGTATAGTTTCAAGTTCCGGCCAAAGGCTGCACGCTTGACGCGTGCCCAGAAGAATTTGGGCGGGAGAACCAATCCTCCGGCGTAGTCCCAAGATCGATGCTCTACAGAATTGAGAGCTTGGATCTGCAAGGAGCCTGAACCCGCTGAATGTTAGCGGCTGTGGCACCTGGGAAGCCGGAATTAAGTGAGGATATGGCCACTAAGGACAAGTCTGGCAAGGAAGCACCCATAAGGGTTGAGGGAACGGTCGTTGAACCGCTTCCCAACGCTATGTTCCGGGTCGAGATCCCCGGCGGCCACAAAGTCCTGGCTCATATCGGCGGAAAAATGAGAATGAACTACATCCGGGTGCTGCCTGGAGACAGGGTTGAGGTGGAGATGTCCCCCTATGACTTGACCAGGGGCCGCATCGTCTGGCTCTTCCGGAACAGATAGGACTTTTCGCAAATGAAGGTAAGACCTAGCGTGAAAAAGATGTGTGAGAAGTGCAAGATCATCCGCCGCCACGGTCGCGTGCGGGTCATCTGCACGAACCCGCGCCACAAGCAGGTACAGGGCTGATGGCTCGTATAGCGGGCGTCGACCTCCCCCGGGACAAGCGACTGGAAACCGGTCTTACCTACATTTTCGGCGTCGGGCCCACCAGGTCCCAGGCCATTCTCAAGGGCACGATGGTCGACGGTGACAAGCGGGTCAAGGATCTCACCGAGGACGAGGTAATGCGCCTTCGCGGTTACATCGAGGGCAACTTCCAGGTAGAGGGCGACCTGCGCCGCGAGGTTGCTCAAAACATCAAGCGCAAGGTCGAGATCGGCTGCTACCAGGGAATCCGGCACCGCCGTGGACTCCCGGTGCACGGTCAGCGGACCCACACCAACGGCCGGACCCGCAAGGGACCCAAGAAGACCGTGGGCATGAAGCGGAAGAAGGGGAAGTAAGGCGTGGCCAAACCTAAGAAGCCAAAGCGCAAGGAAAAGAAGAACGTTCCTCACGGGCAGGCTCACATCAAGTCTTCCTTCAACAACACAATCGTTTGCATCACCGACCTCGAAGGCAACGCCCTGTCGTGGGCATCCGCGGGCAACGTCGGCTTCAAGGGCTCCCGCAAGTCCACTCCTTTTGCAGCACAGCTGGCCGCCGAGGCAGCCAGCAAGCGTGCGCAGGACCACGGCGTTCGCAAGGTCGACGTATTTGTAAAGGGCCCCGGCTCCGGCCGGGAAACTGCCATCCGCTCGCTGCAGGCCTCCGGCCTGGAGATCCTGGGGATCATGGACGCAACTCCGGTCCCCCACAACGGATGCCGCCCCGTCAAGCGAAGAAGGGTATAAGGCGTGCCTAATCAACCAAACCCCGTCTGCCGGCTTTGCCGCCGGGAGCGAGTGAAGCTTTATCTCAAGGGAACCCGCTGCGACTCCCCGAAGTGCGCCATCGAGCGCCGTCCCTACCCTCCGGGCGACCACGGCCGCGGGCGCATCAAGGAGAGCGAGTACCTTCTGCAGCTTCGTGAGAAGCAGAAGGCCCGCCGCATCTACGGTGTCCGTGAGAAGCAGTTCCGTCTGTACTACGACAAGGCCACCCGGGCCAAGGGCGTTACCGGCGCCAAGCTCCTGCAGCTTCTGGAGCACCGCCTCGACAACGTCGTCTACCGCGGTGGACTGGCCATGAGCCGTGCCCAGGCACGCCAGCTCGTAAGCCACGGACACTTCCAGATCGACGGCAAAAAAGTCGATATCCCCTCCTACCACGTCAAGCCGGGCTCCAAGGTGGAGGTCAGGCAGCGCTCGCAGGGCATCGACAGAATCGTCGAGTCCGCCGCGTACGCCGCCGGAAGGACCATCCCCGACTGGCTGAACCTCGAAGCTGGCGAGCTTCGAATCACAGTTATGGCCGAGCCGGCCCGCGAGATGATCGACGTTCCCGTCCAGGAGCAGATGATCGTCGAGCTCTACTCGAAGTAGCCCCAGGAAGGACATATCTCTACATGGAATCCAACATGCTTGTGGTCCATCGCCCCCAGATCAGCTTCGACTCTCAAGAGGACGGAAACTTCGCCCGTGTGAGCATCGAGCCTCTGGAGCCGGGCTTTGGTTACACGCTCGGCAACTCGCTTCGGCGCACGCTGATCTCCTCCATCCCCGGCGCTGCCGTGACCGCCATCAAGATCCAGGGCGTCCAGCACGAGTTCTCCACCATCCCGGGTGTGAAGGAAGACGTCACCGACATAATCCTGAACATCAAGCAGCTGGTGCTGCGTTCCGAGTCGCAGGACAGCGCGTTCATCCGTTTGAACGTGAACGGCCCGCAGGACGTAACCGCTGCCGACATCGAGGTTCCGGCCGGGATCGAGATCCTGAACCCGGACCTTCACATCTGCACCATCAACAAGCGGGCCCGCCTCGAGATCGAGATGACCGTGGAGATGGGCCGTGGATACGTGTCCAGCGAGCGCAACAAGCCCGCCGGCGCACCAATCGGCCTCATCCCCGTCGACTCGATCTTCTCGCCGGTACGCCGGGTGACCTACACGGTGGAGCCCACCCGTGTCGAGCAGAAGACCGACTACGACCGCCTCATCGTCGACATCGAGACCAACGGCGGCCTTACCGCCAAGGAAGCGCTGTCGGCCGCAGGACGGACCCTGGTGGAGCTGTTCACGCTGTTCGCCGAGCTGGCGGAAGGCCCGGGCCTGCTGCTCGGACCGGAGCCGGGCGCCGAGGGCGACGGCACCGACCTCACGCTGCCGATCGAGGAGATGGACTTTTCCGTCCGCTCCTACAACTGCCTGAAGCGTGAAGGCGTCACCAACATCGGCCAGCTGGTGGAGAAGAGCGAGCAGGACCTGCTCGACATCCGCAACTTCGGCCAGAAGTCCATCGACGAGGTCAAGCAGAAGCTTGCCGAGCTCGGCCTGGGCCTCAAGCAGCGGAGCATCGGGTAATGCCTACTCCTACCAAGGGACCGCGCCTGGCCTCCGGGCCGACCCACCAGAAGCACCTGATCAGGGGCATGATCGCTTCGTTGATCGTCGAGGACCGGATCCGCACCACCGAGGCCAAGGCCAGGCTGGTGGCGCCGTACGCCGAGAAGCTGGTCAGCCTGGGCAAGACGGACACGCTGCACGCCCGCCGCCAGGCCCTGAAGTGGATCACCGACGACGACATCATCCACAAGCTGTTCGCAGAGGTGGCTCCGCGGTTCCACGATCGCAACGGCGGTTACACCCGGATCCTGAAGCTCGGCCCCCGCAAGGGTGACGCAGCGCCCATGGCAATCCTGGAGTTCGTCGAGGAGACCCCGTCGGCCGGCGCTCCGAAAGAGACCGAGGCGGCTCGCAAGCGCCGCCTGGGCCGCCGGAAGACCGAAACCACCGAGGAGGCCGGCAAGCCCAAGGCTCGCGCTCGCAAGGCCAAGGACGAAGACGCGGACGACTCCGCGGCTCCGGGCAAGGCTGAGGAGACCGAAGCCAAGGCAACCCCGGTGGAGGAAGCTCCCGCCGAGGCCCCGAGCGACGAATCTAAGGAGAGCGAGTAGGCCCCAAGGGCCTCATCGGACCGATGGCTACCTACCGAATGGTTGTTGCCTACGACGGCGCGCCGTTCCACGGCTTCGCCAGGCAGCCCGATGTCGAGACGGTTCAAGGCAACATCGAGGCCGCCATGGCCAAGGTGCTCGGCGCCCCGATCGTCACCTCGGCAGCCGGACGCACCGACGCCGGAGTCCACGCGCTGGGCCAGGTCATGTCGTTCAGCACCGACGCCTCGGTCGACCCGGAGGACCTTCGGGGCCGCCTGAACTCGATGTGCGGTCCGGCCATCGCGATCCTGACGGCAGAGCCGGCCCCGGCCGGTTTCGACGCCAGGTTCTCCGCGGTGGCCAGGACCTACGAGTACGGCATCTTCACCCGCACCACGCCGGACCCGTTCGCCCGCCACACCACCTGGCACTTCCCGTACCCGCTCGATAGGGAGCAGATGGGCAAGGCGGCGGCGTCGCTTCTGGGCGAGCACGCCTGGGACTCGTTCGGCCGGGTGGAGGAGGGCAAGAGCCCGGTTCGCCGGGTGGAGTCGATCGAAATCGAGCACGACGGCGACCTCACCACAATCCGTATCACCGCCAACTCCTTCATCCAGCAGATGGTCCGATCGATAGTCGGAACCCTGGTGCAGGTCGGAGTTGGCAAGATTCGCCCCGATGAGATGGACCGAATCCTGCACGCCCGTGACCGGGCGCAAGCGGGACCGGTAGCACCGCCGCACGGCCTCTTCCTGGTCTCGGTGGAGTACCCCGAAGAGTTGGTTTAGGCCTGAGACGCTAGGATGAATGACATGCAGAAGACACACTCCGTAAAACAATCAGAGATAGAGCGCGCCTGGTGGGTGGTTGACGCCGAGGGTCTCGTGCTCGGACGCCTCGCCGCCCAGGTGGCCCACGTGCTGCGCGGCAAGCACAAGCCCACCTTCACCCCGCACCTCGACACCGGGGACCACGTCGTGATCGTCAACGCCGACAAGGTGAGGCTGACCGGCGACAAGATCAACCAAAAGGTTTGGTACCGCCACTCCGGCTATCCCGGCGGTCTGCGAGAACTGAAGTACGACAAGCTCATGGCCCAGCGGCCGGCGCTCGTCGTCGAGAAGGCAATCAAGGGCATGCTGCCCAGCAACCGGCTCGGCCGGTCCATGGCGAGCAAGCTGAACGTTTACGCAGGTGCGGAGCACCCGCACCAAGCCCAGAAGCCGCAACCTCTGGTGCTCAAGAACACCCTGGGTGTAGGAGGTGGCGAATAATGCCGACCAAAGAACTGGCCCGGGCAACCGGACGCCGCAAGGAAGCAGTAGCCCGGGTCCGCCTGATTCCGGGCGAGGGCAACTTCGTGATCAACGGAAGCCGGTCGCTGCCGGACTACTTCCCGAACCTGGCGGTTCGCCGGGTGATCCTGGAGCCGCTCGAGATCCTCGAGCTGACCAAGAACTACGACATCCTCGCCACCATCGAGGGCGGCGGCACCGCCGGACAGGCAGGCGCCCTTCGCCACGGGATCTCCCGTGCGTTGATTGCGCTTGACCCCGAGCTTCGGCCGGCGCTCAAGAAGGCAGGTTTTCTGACCCGGGACTCCCGGATCATCGAGCGCAAGAAGTACGGTTTGAAGAAGGCCCGCAAGGCGCCGCAGTACTCCAAGCGTTAAGCACGCAGCTTACGAGAAGGGCCGGGGGTTCCCCGGCCTTTTTCTTATTCTCGATTTCGCCTAGGATGTGACGACTTGTCACGCGCAGTGGTAGCACCCCTCCTTGCAGTGCCCGGCGCCGGAAAACCGGCGTTTTTCCGTCGCGTTCTGGGACTGGTTCTGATGCTGATCGTGCTGGGGGCCTATCCGGTGAGCGCCCGGTTCCAGACCGGCGGCTTCAACCTCGATCAGCTGACTGCCGATTCCGGCACGGGACCCGATCCGGGCACGGCCAACCTCCAGGCCCGGCTGAAGTGGGCGGTGGAGACGGGTATCCCCCGTGAGTGGCGGGAGTCGGTGCGTGTGGTCTGGACGGTCGGGAACACCGGCCGCGGGCACCTGGCCCTCTCCTACCTGGACGGCCGCACGATCCTGTCGCCGCGGCTGATGACCCGGTCGGCCGAGGAGGTCGTGGCGACCGTTGCCCACGAGATGGGACACCAGATCGCGTTCGCCCTGGTCAGCCCGGTCATCGGGATGCCGCCGCAGGGCTTCATGGACATCGCCCCGTCGTACAGCGACATCCGTGAGGGGTGGGCCGACTGCGTCGCCCGGGTCTGGACCGGCTCGACCCTGCGCACGCTCAGCGAGTCCGGGCCCTGCAGCCCCGAGACTGCGGCGTACGTCTCCAGCCTGCTTCACGACCCGGCGACCCTCGGCGCCACCGTGCGAAGCGCGCCTCCACCGATTCACGTGCCCGCACCGCCCGCCCCCGCGCCGGTTCCGGTGGAGCCGCCGCCGGTCCTGGCGCCTCCTCCCCCAATTCCGGATCTGGTTCTGCCGGCGCCTGCGAAGCTGCGCACCGCCTCGGCCCAGCCGGCCGCGGCCCCTCCCGGTGGGACCAACGGCCTGGCGATCGCACTTGCACTGATTCCTCTTCCGCTGGCCATCTGCGGCGCCGGCTACCTGCTGGTCCGCAAACGAAGTGACGGGCTGCTCGCCTGGGCAACCGGCGCCCCGCGGGTGAAGCAGGCCGGGAAGTGACAGGGTTCCCGGCTGCCGCCGGGTCTAAGATCGACCCATGGGCAAACTTTTCGGCACCGACGGCGTCCGGGGCGTCGCCAACTCCCAGCTGACCCCCGACCTGGCGCTGCGGCTCGGCCGGGCAGCGGCGACCGAGCTGGCATCCGGCCGGAAGCGACCACGCGTGGTTATCGGGCGGGACACCCGGATTTCCGGGCCGATGCTGCAGTCGGCACTGGCGGCGGGGATCATGTCGGCCGGGGCGGAGGTTGTAGACGCCGGGGTCGTCCCGACACCCGCCGTGGCTTTCTGGGTCACCACCCTCGGGGCCTCCGCCGGGGCGGTCATCTCGGCTTCCCACAACCCTTATCTCGACAACGGCATCAAGTTTTTCGGGGGCGACGGGTTCAAGCTGAGCGACGAGCAGGAGTCCCGGATCGAAGCGCTGGTCGACGCCGTCCCGAGCGGGTCCGAGATGGGCAGCAGCGGCGCCCTCACCGACGCCCACCACCTGTACGTCAAACATGCGCTGGACTCGCTGGAGGGCCGCAGCCTCGAGGGGCTTCGTGTGGTCCTGGACTGCTCCAACGGAGCCGCCTTCCGCACCAGCCCCGAAGCGTTCCAACGGGCGGGAGCCGAGGTGACCGTCATCAACGCCGACCCCGACGGCGTGAACATCAACGCAGGGTGCGGGTCGCAGCACCTGGGAGGGCTGGTCGACAGGGTCCGGGCGACCGGGGCCCACCTCGGCCTGGCCCACGACGGAGACGCCGACCGGGTAATCGCGGCCGACGAGCAGGGCCGCGTGGTGGACGGGGACTGCCTGATCGCGGCTCTGGCAATCGAGCTGAAGGAAGCCGGAAAGCTCGACAACAACCTGGTGGTCTCGACGGTCATGGCCAACCTCGGCTTCCGGCGAGCGATGGCTGCCGCCGGGATCGAGCTCGTGGAGACGCCGGTGGGGGACCGCTACGTGCTGGAGAAGATGCGTGAGACGGGCGCCGCCATCGGCGGAGAGCAGTCCGGTCATGTGATCTTCTCGAAGTTTTCGACCACCGGCGACGGCCTGATCACGGGCCTTCGCCTCGCCGGGCTGATGGTCTCGTCGGGCCGTAAGCTGTCCGAGCTGGCGGCGGTCGTCGAGAAGTTTCCGCAGGTGCTGGTGAACGTGCCGGTCTCCGACGCCCGCCGGGCCGGTGCGTCGAGGGCCCTCGCCGACGCGGTCGAGGCGGCGCAGAAGGACATGGGCGACCGTGGCCGGGTGCTGGTCAGGCCATCCGGAACCGAGCCCCTGGTGCGGGTGATGGTTGAGGCACCCGACACCCAGACCGCCGACTCGGTGGCGGCAGGTCTGGCGGCCTTGATCGCCGCCGAGGCGCTCTGAGGGCGGTTCCCGGCGCTCTACTTAAGAGTCTGCCAAGAACATTAGAGAAACCTTGTGGAACCGGTGGATGCTGGGTATAAGCTTTCCGGTACCGAATTAGGTACCAGTTCGGCCCGCCTCTCCCCAGTCTTCAGGGACCTCGGTCACACTGGGCCTCCCATAAGGACGCACCCTTGCCCGCAAACGCTCGCACCGCCGACGGCTACTTCTTGGTCGACACGCAGCACAACGATCGGTCGTCCAGCCTGTACCTCAAAGGGGAGCTGGACCTGGGTTCCGCCGACATCCTGAGCGACGCCCTCACCCCCATTGAGATCGCCGGGTCCGGCCCGCTGATCATCGACATGGCCGAGGTCCGCTTTCTGGACTGTTCGGGGCTCTCCGTGCTGCTGGGGGCCTACAACCGGGCTTGCCGGGACGACCGCGACCTGTTCATCACCAACGCGCAGCCCGCCGTCCGCCGGATTTTCACCCTGACCGGGTGCAAACACCTCCTCAACGGCAGCGCAAGGCAAGAGCCCGCAGGCGTCAAAACCCCCGCCTGACAGCCCTCCCTACAATGGGCGGGTGCAAAAAGTACTGACCCCCTCGCAGATGGCCGCGGCCGACCAGGCTGCGGCTGACTCCGGCATTCCCTCGGCGGACCTGATGGATCGCGCCGGGCGGGGGGCCGGCCGGGTGGCCGTCGAGATGCTGGGCGGAACCTACGGGGGCAGGGTGACCGTGTTGTGCGGCAAAGGGAACAACGCCGGCGACGGGTTCGTCGCAGCCGCCTATCTGGCCCGCCGCGGGGTGGCGTGCAACGTGGTACTGATGGCGGACCCTGCCGACCTCAAGGGCGACGCCCTCGACGCCTTCGACAAGATGAAGGGCTCGGGCGTGAGGGCCTGGCCCTACGACGGCGTGCGGCTGGAGCGGGAGCTGGACCGCTCCGACCTGGCGGTCGACGCCATGCTCGGGACCGGGTTCAAGGGTTCCCTAAAAGGCCAGATGGCGGAGGCGGCCGCGGTGCTGAACGCCAATCCGGTGCACGTGCTGGCGGTCGACATACCGTCTGGGGTCAACGGCGAAACCGGACTGGTCGAAGGCGAGGCGGTTTCGGCCTCGAGGACGCTCACCCTGGCTGCGCTGAAGACCGGCCTGCTGCTGCAGCCCGGCGCCCGCTACGCCGGGCGGGTCACCGTCGAGGACATCGGCATCCCGGACGAGATGATGGAAACCGACCTCTACCTGGCAGGCGCTGACGACCTTGGACGGGCGCTTCCACCCCGGCCGGCAACCGCCCACAAACGCAGCGTCGGCAAGGTCCTGGTGGTCGCGGGGTCGGTGTCGATGGCCGGAGCGGTCGTGCTCACCGCCACGGGGGCGCTTCGGGCCGGGGCGGGGCTGGTTCGTATGGCGGTCCCGGATTGCATCGGCGGGCTGGTCGGGCCGCAGGTTATCGAGGCGCTCACCGCCCGCTTGCCGGACACCGCCAACGGAGCATTCAGCTTCGAAGGCGTGGGCAAGGTGTTGGAGCTGGCCGCCCAGATGCAGGTGGTGGCTCTGGGCCCCGGAATTGGGAAAGATACCGAGACGATGAACTTTGTGACCGAGGTCCTGGGCGAGGTGGAGCAACCGGTGGTGCTCGACGCCGACGCCCTTTCGGCTTTCCAGGGCCACCCGGAGAGGCTCAAGGAGCGCAGGGCCCCGACGATCCTCACCCCGCACTCCGGTGAGCTCGGGAGGCTGCTCGGCAGGTCGCCGGCCGATATCGACGCGAACCGAATCGCCTCCGTCCGGGAAGCGGCAGAGCGCACCGGCGCCGTGGTTCTGCTGAAGGGCGCCCGCACCGTGGTGGCCCGTCCCGACGGGCACACGGTGATGGTCGACGCCGGAGGGCCGGTGCTGGCCACCGGGGGCTCGGGCGACGTGCTGACCGGCGTGATAGCCGCCCTGGCGGCCGGCACCGACGCCTTCACGGCCGCCTGGGCGGGCGCCTGCCTCCACGGGCTGGCCGGCGACACGCTGGCCGAGTGGATGGGGGAGCGTGGCGTCGTGGCCGGGGACCTGCTGAAAGCACTGCCCCTGGTGATCCATCAGGTCTCCACGGCATGAACAACGGACCCGATCTGGATACCGGCGCCCTGGCCCTTTGGGCCGAGGTCGACCTTGCCTGCATCCGCCGCAACGTCTCCCGCATCAAGGGGCTGATCACGCCCGGCACGCTGCTGCTGGCGGTCGTGAAGGCCAATGCCTACGGCCACGGCGAGGTGGAGGCGGCAGGGGCCGCAATCGACGGCGGCGCCGACTGGCTGGGGGTCGCCCGGGTAGAGGAGGGGGCCGCCCTGCGGCGGGCGGGGGTCGACCGGCCGATTCTTCTGCTCGCCCAGCCTCCGCTGAACGCCCTGCCTGCAGCCGCCGAGTACAACCTCACGCCGACGATCTACACCGAGGAGGCCGCCCGGGCCTGGTCGGAGCAGGCCGGGCCTTCAGGGCGCCTCAGATGCCACCTCAAGGTCGACACCGGCATGCACCGGTATGGGGTGCCCTGCGAGGACGCCGGGCGTTTCATCGATCTGATGCGCTCTCTGGACGGGGTGGAGCTCGAAGGCATCTGGACCCACTTCGCGGTGGCGGAGGACGTGTCGAACTCCTTCACGTCGCAGCAGCACAAGCTGTTCGGTGAGCTGCTCGACGGGCTGGGCAGCCGGACCGAGGGCCTGATCCGCCACATGTCGAACTCGGCCGGGTCCCTGACCTTCCCGGAGGCGCATCTGGACCTGGTGAGGACCGGGATCGCCAGCTACGGCATCTACCCGTCGCCCGCCCTGTCCGAGACTCTGGAGCTGGAGCCGGCAATGAGCCTCAAGTCCCGGGTCGGGATGGTCAAACGCCTGCCGGCGGGGGAGTCGATCTCCTACGGGCAGCGCTACACGTTGAGCCGGGACGGGTGGGTTGCCACGATCCCCTGCGGCTACGCCGACGGGCTGCGCCGGGCGCTGACCAACTCCGGCGAGGTGCTCATCCGGGGCAAGCGCTACCGGATCTCGGGGACCATCACCATGGACCACTTCCTGGTCGACGCAGGCGACGACGAGCTGCAGGTCGGCGACGAGGTGGTGATCCTCGGCCGCCAGGGCGACGAGGAGGTCACGGCCCAGGAGATGGCGGACAAGCTCGAGACGATTCCCTACGAGGTGGTCTGCGGCATCAGCGCCCGGGTGCGGCGGGTCTACCTGAACCGGTAGTGGACTCCTAGGAACTGCCCAGTCGCTATCATCTAGGGAACGGGTGGGGACTAGATACGTCGCGCCTTGGGTTCGGTTTCGGTTGGGGGTGATGTGTTGTGTGGCAGACGCTCGATGAGGCAAAGGTCGAGGCCCTCGGATGCACCCGCTGCCGCCTGTCGGCCACCCGGACGCAGGTCGTCTGGCTGGACGGCAACCCGGATTCGGACCTGATGTTCGTCGGCGAGGCCCCCGGCATGAACGAGGACAAGATCGGCAGGCCCTTTGTCGGCGCCGCCGGAAAGCTGCTGGACCAGCTTCTCGACTCCATCGGGCTCGACAGGGGTAAATGTGTGATTTGCAACGTCATCAAGTGCCGGCCGCCGGGCAACCGTAACCCCGAGGCCGACGAGATCGCCACCTGCAGCCCCTACCTCAGAGCTCAGATCGATTTCATCAAGCCCACCGTGATCGTCACCCTCGGCAACTTCGCAACCCGGTTCATCCTGGAGCGCCAGATTTCGATCACCCGGGCGCGGGGCCAGATATTCCGGGCGTTCGGCGCCAAGGTGATCCCCACCTTCCACCCGGCGGCCGCCCTGCACTCGGGCGGTGTCACCTCACCCCAGTTCGCCCTGCTCCGCTCCGACTTCAAACTGGTCTCCTCCGAGCTCGCCAAGGGCAAACGACCCCCGGCCCCGCCTCCTGTTGCCGTGGCGCCGGTCCCGGCGCCCGTTCCGGTGGTCGAGGCGCTGGTCCAGCAGGACTCGCTTTTTTAAATTGGCCACTTCCCCGAGACCCAAGAAGCTCACGATTAAATCCCACTCCTCCGAGGAGACCCAAAGCCTCGGCGGGCTGCTGGCGCCGCTGCTGGTTCCGGGCGACGTCCTGGTGATGTCCGGCGACCTGGGGGCCGGGAAGACCACCTTCGTACAGGGCCTGGCCCACGGCCTGGGCATCGTGGAGCGGGTCACCTCGCCGACCTTCGTGCTGATGAAGGAGTACCAGGGCGGGCGTTTCCCGCTGATGCACCTGGACGTCTACCGTCTGGGCAAGGTCCAGGAGGTCATCGACCTCGGCATCGACGAGTACTTCGACCCGTCCTACGTGGTGGTCGTCGAGTGGGGGGACAAGGTAGAGCCTCTGCTGCCCCAGGACCACCTGACGATCGAGCTGGTCCACGAGGGCGGCGACGTCCGCAACATCACCCTCACCGGCAAGGGGACGCCGTGGGCGGGCCGGATGGCCTCGATCAAAAAGATGGTCGAGGGCCTGGGCGTCTCCACCCGGGCCCAGGGGCCCCGCATCGGCCAGGACTTCGAGCCGGGAAGCCCCACCGAATCCGGACGGAACAATTAACTGATGCTGGTTCTGGGGATAGAGACGTCGACGCCAGCCGCCTCGGTGACCATCGGGTCGGAGCAGGGGATCATCGGCTCGTGCCTGGTCTCCCGCGGCGTGAGCCATGGGTCGTTCATCCTGCCGGCCGTCGAGTTCCTGATGAAGGAGGCCGACCTCAGTTACCGGAACCTGTCGGCGATCGCCGTGGGGCTCGGCCCCGGGCTGTACACCGGCCTCAGGGTGGGCGTGGCTACCGCCAAGACACTGGCGCAGGCCCTCTCGGTGCCGATCATCGGCGTGTCGTCGCTCGACCTTCTGGCGTTCGACGTCCGGTACTCGAACAAGCTGATCTGCCCGGTGATCGACGCCAAGCGCAAGGAGGTCTTCTTCGCGTTTTACCGCCAGGTGCCCGGGGGCATAACTCGGGAGAGCAGCTACGTGGTGGGAAGCCCGGAACGGCTGCTGGCGGAGATGGAGGGGAGCAAAGACGACTTCCTGCTTGTCGGCAACGGCGCCCTGCTCTACCGGGAACGGCTGGACGGCGCCCACAAGGTGGAGTTCGGATCGATGGCCAACGCATTTCCCGGGGCGGCATCGCTCGTCGAGCTGGCCCTGCCCCGGCTGTACCGGGAGGACTACGACCGCCTGTTCGACCTCGAGCCGCTGTACATGCGCCGCTCGGACGCCGAGATCAACTGGGAAAAGAAAGCCGCAGGTAACAATTGATGGCTCTGGCGAACCCCCAGGAGCTGGATCTCAGCCGCGTGGAGCTGGTCACGATGCGCCGGCGCCACGTCCGGCAGGTGATGAGGATCGAGGCCCAGGTCTACCCGCGCCCGTGGAGCTCGGCGCTGTTCCTCCAGGAGATAGTCCGCCGGGCGGACCGGATCTACCTGGCGGCCCGTTACGAGGGCGACGTCATCGGTTACGGCGGCCTGATCACCTCGGGCCTGGAGGCTCACATCACCACAATTGCCGTCGACCCCGTCTACCACCGCACCGGCGTGGGGACCAAGATGATGATCGGCCTGCTGGACGCCGCCATCGAGAGGGGCGCCCGGACGCTGTCGCTGGAGGTGCGCCGCTCCAACTACGCCGCGCAGAACATGTACGAGAAGTTCGGGTTCCGGCCGGTGGGACTTCGCCCCGGCTACTACGTGGAGACCGGTGAGGATGCGATCGTGATGTGGGTGGACCAGACCGACGGGCCGGAGTACGCAGAGATGCTCGACCGGATGCGTGCGAAGCTGGCGGCTCGGGGAAGCGGACGAAGGGAGATCGCCGGTGGCTAGCGAGGTATCACCACCCTCGGTGGACATCCCGAAGGTCGACATCCCCGACCTCGTGGGCGACCTCGACGTCGACATGATCATCCAGACCGAGACCGAGATCGACGAGCTGGAGAAGTTCGACGAGCAGACCATGATCCTAGGCATCGAGACGTCGTGCGACGAGACCGGCGTGGCGATCCTTCGGGGCGGCGACCAGGTGCTGGCGAACATCATCTCGTCGTCGGCCGACCTGCACAGCAAGTACGGCGGTGTGGTCCCCGAGGTCGCCTCCCGGGCCCACGTCCAGGCGCTGAACCCGGCGATCGCCGAGGCCCTGCGGAAGGCAGACGTGACGCTCTGGGACATGTCGGCGATCGCGGTGACGGTTGGACCGGGCCTGGTCGGGTCGCTGATCGTCGGAGTGGCGGCGGCCAAAGCGCTGGCGTCGGTCCTGGAGGTCCCCCTGCTGGGGATCAACCACCTCGAGGCCCACATCTACGCCAACTTCCTGGAGCACCCCGACTTTGCGCCGCCCTGTATCGGCCTGATCGTGTCCGGAGGCCACACGCTGCTGGTCCACATGCCGGCCCACGGGCTGTACGAGGTGCTGGGGGAGACGTTGGACGACGCCGCCGGCGAGGCGTTCGACAAGATCGCTCGCTATCTCGGCATCGGTTACCCGGGCGGCCCGGCCATCGACCAGATGGCGCTAGGAGGCAGCAAGCGGGCAATCAGGTTCCCCCGGGCGATGATGAAGAAGGGCTACGACTTCTCGTTCTCCGGCCTGAAGACCTCGGTGCGGGACTACATCCGCAAACAGGAGGAGGCGGGCAACGAGATCAACCTGGCCGACGTCTGCGCCTCGTTCCAGGAGGCGGTGGTCGACGTCCAGGTCCACAAGACGATCAAGGCGGCCCAGGAGTACAACGTGACGAACGTCTTCGTCTCCGGGGGGGTGGCCGCCAACTCACGCCTGCGTGAGCTGATGACGGTGATGTGCGAGGAGAACGACCTGCGCCTGTTCTTCCCGTCGCCGGTCTACTGCACCGACAACGCGGCGATGGTCGCCTGCTGCGGCCACTACCGGTTCCAGCGCGGGATCCGGGCGGACCCGAACATCGACCCGGATCCGAACCTGCACCTGGCGTAGCTTCGCCCGGATCATTTGCCCATCCGCCTGTGAGCATCGCTTGTTCTTGCGGGTCCTAGAAACCCTTCGAGGCCCGGTACACCAGGCACCCTCCCAGGCCGGCCGGGTCGGTGAGCCGGAGGAGCCTGGTCCGTGAGCCCTCGAGCACCTGACAGTCGGCGCGCCACCCGAACGCATCGGCGATCTGCGCTTCCGCAGCCAGCTGGGAGGCGCGCTCGCCGGCGCCGAGCGAAGCCAGCCAGTAGCTCTGCAGCGAGAGAAGCTCGAAGTTGAGCCCGGCCGCCCTGGCTCCCCGGTCGAGCCCCGAGAAGTCCACGTCGGCGGTGATGTCCTGTCGACCGGGCTCCTCCAGCGGCTCGGAACCCCGGCCCGCACCCGAATAGGTGGCCACAGTGCCGCGAGGCCCCCTCAGCCAGATGTCGGGCTCCTCGTCCCCGTAGTCGATTATCAGCAGGTACCCGCGAGAGAGCGCCGCGCTGACGGCCCTACACCAATCGGCGATCTGGGGACGGATCTCGAAGCTGTCGCCCTCGTTCAGCTGCGCCTGGAAGGGGAGAACCGGTGAGGTCATCGCCTCGGACGACGGCGGCCGGACAGTTTCCACCAACCGGTTGTCCCTCCAGGCGACGCAGACCTCCTGAATCCTGCCGTCGGTCTTGCGGAATCGATGGAACGGGAAGTTGTCGAGCACTTCGTTGCCCAGGACGCAGCCGACCGTCGGTGGGCCTTCCAGCGACGAGACCCACTCGACGTGCCGCGCCGCAGGCCCCAGGTGCTCCCGCTGCATGCGGGCCACCGAGTCGAACTGCTCGACGATGCGCCAGTGCAGGGCCTCAAGGAGAGGCCCGGCGGACCGGATCGCTCCCTCGGCCAGTCCCGCCAGACCGGCGCCGAACTCGGTGATTGTGAACGGATCGGGACGGCCGAGAGCCTCCCACATCGCCCGGAGCTCGACGGCGACCATCTCGCCGAACTCGGGGCCGATCGAGGCGGAGGTCTCATAGGAGACGCCTCTGCCGGGGACCCGGTTTGCGTAATAGCCGTGCACCGGGTGGTAAAGCACCAGCTGCAGGTAACGGTCGAAGGTGATGGGGCCGGTTCTGGTGAGCAGGGACTCGAGCTCCGACAACATGTCCTCGGGCGGGCGCGGCTGAGTCGGGCGGCGGGGGGGCGCGGGGGCGGCGGCGCTCTTCACGCATCCCATTGAACCGCTCCGCTGCTCGACAGGCAAGGCCGACATATCCGAGAGGCCCTTGGCCGGTGGAAGGTAAATGCAATGCGCTTCGTCCGTCAGAACCCGGCCGGGAGACGCTCCTTCATCACGTCGGCGTTCGAGTAGCCGATCGTCAGCAGGTGGCCCTGGTCGCCCACCCGGGCGATCACCGTCGGAAAGCTCGTGATTCCCCACTCCCGGGCGACCGTGAAGTCGGCCCACGCGGCGTCCCGGTACTCCTCGGAGTCGAATGCGGCCCGGAACGCCTCCACGTCGCCGCCGACTTCGGCAACCAGGGGCAGCAGTGTTTCCAGGTCGGTCGTAATGATCCCTTCCGCATAGAACGCCTTCTGGATCCGCTTGAACAGCGGCCAGGCTCTTGCTTCGTCGAGCAGTCGCATGAGGGCGACCGCCCGGCAGGCCGGCTCGGTGTCGTACAGGAAGTCCCGGCGTGCGGTCGTGGAGTGGTCGAACGGCTGCCCGGTGGCCTGCTCGATCAGGGTCCACTCGTGCTCCAGGTGCCGGGCCAGCTCGTCGTCCATCTGCCGGGCGTTGGGGCCGGGCCTGAGACCTCCGGTGATCACCCGGAACCCGGCTTCGGGCAGGCGGCGCTGCAGCTCGTCCAGCTGGGGGGCGATGCCCCAGCACCACGAGCACATCGGGTCCCCGACGTAGATGATCTCCCGCTCCGTCTCCACCCGCCCAAAGATACCGGTACGGGGAGAACTATGGAGTTTGCTACGATCGACGCCCGCCACTCAAGGAGATCGACTTTTGGTCAGGGCGCTTCTGAAACGGCTCCTGCCGCCGGTGCTGGCGCTGGCCTTCCTGGCCGGCTGTGTGAGGAACGACAACCCGGTTCTCGAGGGAACACCGCCGGAGAGCAGCCCGAGCGCGTCTGCAACCCCCTCATCGAGCCCCTAGTCTGCGACAGGGACGGATGCGAACCGAGGAGGCCGTCGAGGTGACCGCACCGCTCTGCCCCTACCGTGGACCGGCCGTTTTTCAGGCCGAGGATGCCGGCTGGTTTTTCGGCCGGACCAAGCTCGTAACGCAACTGGTTTCCCGAGTTCAGGAGCGGACCACGCTGGTGGTGGCCGGGCCTTCGCGGTGCGGCAAGTCGTCGTTGGTCGGGGCGGGTCTTCTGCCGGCAATCTCCCGGAATGCACTTCCCGGAAGCGCCGGCTGGCCGCAGAGCTTGTTTATCCCCGGCACGCACCCTCTGGACGCGCTCTGGGGCGCCATGGGCCGTCTCTCCGCGGAGCCGCTGCCCGACATCTTCTCGCTGGAGGAGGCGCCCGGAACGGCGGCGACCAGGTTCGTCCGGGAAGGCGTCCTGGTTGTCGACCAGTTCGAAACCGTGTTCACCGCAGCCACCGACCCGGCCGAGCGGGGGGCCTTCCTCAGCGTGCTGGAGGCGCTCGATTCCGAGCAGAGCGTCCGGATGATCCTGTGTATCGGCACCGAGTTCTACGGGCCCTGCTCGGCTGTTCCCTGGCTGGCCTCGGCCATCAGTGAGAACCACGTGCTGGTGGGTCGGCCGTCTGACGAGGAGCTGCGTGAGGTGATCGAAGGGCCGGCACGAAAGGGAGGGTTGCGCCTCGAGGAGGGGTTGGCCGACCGGATGCTGGACGACGTCCGGAACGACCCGACACCCCTGGTCTCCCTGTCAGGGGTTCTGCGCGAGACGTGGAACCGGCGCAAGGGCCGCATCCTGACGATCGAGGGCTACGAGCAGGTCAGGGAACCGACCGGGGCCCCCACCCAGGCGGCGTCCCCCGCCGGCCGGGAGTCACAGCGGGCGGATCCCAAAGCCGCAGCTGCGCCAACACCGGTACCGGCGTCGCCGAGCGTTCCGGCCTCCCGGCCCTCGGCCGGTGCCCGGAGGGTTGCCTCACGTCGGGTGCCGCCGGTTTTGGTGGCTTTGTTCCTTCTGGCGCTGCTGGCGTCACTGGCCCTGGGTATCCTGCTGACACAGATGGCTCATTAGCACTCACAGACTTAGAGTGCTAATCTGACAGCGAGCGAGTTTCCGTCCGCTCCTGAGCCGATTTAGCCATAGGAGGTTTTTTATGGGTCTCAAGCCACTTGGAGATCGCGTACTTATCAAGATTGAAGAGACGGAGAATGCGCTTCCGTCGGGTCTGGTAATTCCGGACACCGCCAAGGAGAAGCCGCAAGAGGGCACCGTGGTCGCAGTTGGACCGGGCTCCTACCAGGACGGAACCCGCGTTCCCCTGGACGTCAAGGAAGGCGACCGTGTGCTGTTCTCCAAGTACGGGGGCACCGAGGTCAAGGTCGGCGGCGAAGAGTTCATGATGCTGAACGAGCGTGACGTTCTCGCCATCGTCAGCTAAAGGTTTCGATTCAAAAACCCCGCCTAAGGGCGGGGTTTTTTAATGCCCGAAACCGGCCTAGAGGTAGGACATGGGGTTGCGGGGGGCGCCGTTCACGCGGACCTCGAAGTGCAGGTGGGACCCGGTGCAGGAGCCTGAGCACCCGACGTAGCCGATCACCTGGCCCCGGGACACCCGACCACCCGAAACCGACTTGCGGCTCATGTGGGCGTAGAGGGTGACGATGCCGCCGCCGTGGTCGACCAGGGTGCACAGCCCGTAGCCGCCGCCGCAGGAGACGCCGAGTACGGTTCCGTCCTTGACGGCCCGGATGGGGTCGCCGGTGTTGCCGTCCATGTCGACGCCGGTGTGCGCCCGTCCCCAGCGCCGGCCGTAGGGAGAGGTCACGCGTCCTGAGACGGGGCGGACGAATCCCTGGGAGGAGGCGGCGCCTCCCTCGCCGGAGGCCGTGCTGCCCCCACGGGAGCTCGAACTGCTCCTCCGCAGTGCGGCCTCCAGAGTCTTGCTGTCACGCTCCAGGCCGTCGACGTGGGCCTGGGTCTTGGCGATCTCCGCCTGCACGCTCGAGAGCGCCTTGGACTTCTCTGCCCGGGCGGAGTCGGCGAGATCCTTGCGGGCCTTCAGCCACTCCTTCTGCGCGGTGAGGCTCCCTTTGATCTTGTTCAGCTCGCCCTGCTTCTCCTGAAGCTCGGAACGCAGCCGTGAGGTGTCGATGATGATCTTGGAGTCCTGCTCGGAGGACTTCTCCATCAAAAACTGCAGGCGGGTCAGCTCGACTATCGAGTCGGCGGAGAAGAGCATGGCCACGGATTCGGCCGGCCCCTGCACGTAGAGGCGCTTGGCCCGAGCGTTGGATGCGTCTGCCGCCTGCTTGAACCGGGCCTGCACCTGGTCGATCTGGGCCTGCATCGTGCGGATGTCGGACTCCAGCGACGAGATGTCGTGCTGGCCGCTCTCGATCTGGCGGTTGAGGTCGGAGACCTGCTTGTCCAGGTTCTCGACCTCCTTGGCGATCTCGGCCTCTTTGCCCTTGGCTGCAGCGAGGCGCTTTTTGATCTCCGCGATCTGCGCTTTGGTCGCTTTTAGCTTCTCCGACTCGCCGGCCGCATGGGTGGGAAACGCGGTGACGGCACTGATCATTGTGGCGATCAGCACGAGGACGACTATTCGGGCCTGGCGGGGGTTTGGGGGATGCATCTGCAAGAAACCTAGGCGGGGGTGCGCGCGGTGTCAAGTTTCGCGAGCCGGAAAGACTCTTCGGGTAGAGTCGCTCTCGTAGATATCGGGAGGGATTCGTGCGCGAGATTCATCAGTACCTGGGCTTGGTCATTGCCGGCATCTTTTTGCTGCTGGCTCTCTGGGGCATGGTCCAGTGGATCCGCAACACCGACCCCGGCGCCCTCTACTACCGCCTCCTGGCCGTGGCGCAGGTCGGCCTGGGGCTCCAGTTGATTGTCGGCGCCATCATGTTCCTGGTGGTCCGGGAGGGCGACGTCGACCCCCTCCACTTCATCTACGGCGGGTTCCCGATCCTGGTCCTGATTGCGGCGCACAAGTATTCGAAAAAGCTCGAGGGGCTCGAGTGGGTGGCCTTCGCCCTGGCCGGGCTGTTCATCTTCGGACTGCAGCTTCGGGGCTACATGACCGGTATGGAGATGGCCTGACCCCAACATCTAGGGGGTCCGAGCTTTTCCCCGCTTGCTCTTAAGCCTCCAGTCAGTGGTATATATCTAGATCGGCCGCGTACGGTGCCGGCCCCCACAGATTGGAACCCATACCTTGGATTCTGTAATTGGCATTGGCAAGTCGGCCCGCCAGGCCTATGGATTCGACGACATCGCAATCGTTCCCTCCCGCCGCACCCGGGACCCCGATGACGTAGACATCTCCTGGGAGATCGACGCCTACCGCTTCGACCTGCCGCTGATGGCTTCGGCGATGGACGCCGTCGTCTCCCCGGCCAGCGCAGTGCTAATCGGCAAGCTCGGCGGGCTGGCCGTGCTGAACCTGGAGGGCCTGCACAGCCGGTACGAGGACGCCGATGCAATCCTGCAGGAGATCTCCGAGCTCCCGACCGCCGCGGCCACCGCCCGCATGCAGGAGCTTTACCAGCAGCCGGTCAAAGAGGACCTGATGGCCAGGGCGATCTCGGAGATCAAGGCCGGGGGCGTCACCGCAGCCGCCAGCCTCACCCCCCAGAAGGTGCGGGAGTACGCCCACATCGTCGTGGAGGCGGACCTGGACATCCTGGTGATCCAGGGGACGGTCGTGTCGGCCGAGCACATGTCGACCCAGTCCGAGCCGCTGAACCTGAAGGAGTTCATCGCCACCTTCGACCTTCCGGTCATCGTCGGCGGGTGCGCCTCCTACCAGCCGGCGCTCCACCTGATGCGAACCGGCGCCATCGGCATCCTGGTCGGCGTCGGACCGGGCGCCGCCTGCACCTCACGCCAGGTGCTGGGCATCGGTGTGCCGCAGGCGACTGCCATCGCCGACGCAGCCGGCGCCCGCATGCGCCACCTCGACGAAACCGGCCGTTACGTGCAGGTCATCGCCGACGGCGGTATGCGCACCGGCGGCGACATAGCCAAGGCGATCGCCTGCGGGGCCGACGCAGTGATGATCGGTTCACCGCTGGCCCGAGCAGTCGAGGCGCCGGGGCGGGGCTTCCACTGGGGCATGGCCACCTTCCACTCCGGGCTTCCCCGGGGCGTTCGGATCGCCGCCCCGCCGCTCGGGACTGCGCAGCAGATCCTGACCGGCCCGACGAGCCTGAACGACGGCACGATGAACCTGTTCGGCGCCCTTAGGACCTCGATGGCGACCACCGGCTACGAGTCGGTCAAGGACTTCCAGAAGGCGGAGGTCGTGATCGCTCCCTCGATCAAGACCGAAGGCAAGTTCGCGCAGCAGCACCAGGGGATCGTCGACTACACCTAGCTCTGCCGCCCTAAGACGATCCCCCACCGGCTTCACGTTGGGGGATCGTTTCTTTTACCGGGGCCTAGCCACAGAGTGCCGGCGGCGTGAGAATTCGCAGGGACAGCTCAGGGGGTTTTCTTGCGCCGGGTTCGATCGCTGGGATCTAGATCGGTCCTCACTCTCGCTCTGGTGTGCGGGGCCCTGGCTTCAGGGGACCCTGCAGCCCGTGCCGCCCCCGGCGACGCAGGGGCGATTGCGGGCGGAGACCTGATCCGGATGTTGGCCGGCGACCAGGCGGCCACCCTCTCGGGATTGCGGGTGGAGGGGGACCTGAACCTGGCAGCGTTGCAGAATGTCCGCCGGCCCCTCAGGTGTCAGAGCTGCCGTTTCACCGGCAGGATCACCGGGACAGATCTCATCTTCGAACGGATCGTCGACTTCAACGGATCGGTGTTCGAGGGGCCCGTAGACCTGTCCGCCGTTCTGTTCCGGGACCGGGCCGGCTTTGAAGGAGTGACCTTCAGCGGCCCGGTGACGTTCGGCTCGACCCGGTTCCTGGCGGACGCGTCGTTCGCCGGGACCCAGTTCCAGGGGGCTGCCGTCTTCGACCGGGTCCAGTTCAGCGGAGGCGCGCTGTTCTCCGATGCCGTCTTCGCCTCGGACGCCGGCTTCCAGGCCACCCAGTTCGGCAGTGGCGCCGACTTTGCCGGCGCCGACTTCGAAGCCGCCGCAATCTTTGCGTCGGCAGGCTTCGGCAAGAAGGTGTCGTTCGCCCGGTCCAATTTCGCCGGGGCCGCCGAGTTCCGGGGGGCGGTTTTGAGCGGAGGAGCCAACCTGGGCGTAGAAAGGTTCGACCAGGGCGTTAGCCTCGAGGCGGTTACCGCCGCGGGGTCGGTTGAGTTCCTGGGCGCGGCTCTCCAGGGGGAGGGCGTCTTCAACAACTTTGCCAGCACCGGGTTGCTGGCTTTGGACGGGATCCGGGTGCTTGGGTCCAACTCCGGGCTCTTTCTGGACCAGATCTCGGTTTCCAGGTTGACGATGGACGTCGACCAGATCGAAGTGGTACAGGGCCGCAACGTTCAAAAGACCGTCCTGAAGCTGGTGGAGAAGAGCGGCAGGGAGTCGGGGGACCTGGCGCTGGCCAACCGCGCTCGATTTCAGCTCCTGGATCTGGAGGGCGAGGAGAAGGAGGGATTCTGGCGGTGGTGGGACCGCCTGGTCTTTCGTGATATCAGCGGTTATCTGGTCAGACCCATCCACCCGCTGGTCACACTGGCGATCCTGCTGCTCGCCGGCGCGATGATTCGGTCCGCCGGGTCGCTGCGCCTGGGGTTTATGAGCTGGTGGAGGTCCCGGTCTTCGACCCCGGAGCCGCCCACGCTGAGGGGCAAGCTGCGGGCGTGGCTGCTGCTGGGGGAAAAGGGGGTGAGCCGGGTCCTCGAGGGGCTGAGCCGAACCTTGAACGTCGCCATAAGGCGAAAAGCCGAGATCAAGCTGGAGAACCGGGAGCGGGTCCGCGATTACCTCATGGCCGGCCTGCTGTGGGGCGAGTTCCTGCTCTACAAGCTCGTGTTCGCAATTTTCGTCCTGGCGCTGGGTAACTCGAACTCGACCGTGCGCCAGCTATTGGATGCGGTGACCGGATAAGGCGGTGATCGGGGTGACGACGAGAAAGGGTGTTGGGGCGATAGTGCTGAGCTTGCTCCTGGTGTCATGCGGCAATGGGGATGGTGGAGAGAATGGGGCCACTCCCACCCCCGGCGAGACCGGCGCGACCAGCGAGCCGTCCCCAGGTGGGCAGCCGGTGGGACGGGTGATCTCGGTCCTCGAGAGCCTGGCCCGGATCCAGGGGGAGCGGGCCGGCGGCGGCGACCCGATCTTCCAGGGGAGCGAGTTGAGCACCGACGTCCGGGGCCGCGCCACCTTCAGCGTCCTCGACATCCTGGAGGACTGCCAGATCCAGTCCGACTCCCGCCTCACCGTGGCGACTGCCCCCCGGAACCCGCTGGCGGTCCAGCAGGGCAGCGTGATCTGCCGCTCCAAGCCGGGCAGCGACGAGTTCCGAATCGAGGCCGGGCAGGCCGAGGTGGGGTTCCTGGACCCGATCTTCCAGTTGGAGGTGACCCAATCCCAAACCGATGTCAGGGTTGACTTCGGGTTCGTCCAGGTCCGCAAGCCGGGCCGGTCGGAAGCCCGGTTGGTCGGCCCGGGCTCCGAGTACAGCGTGGGCCGGGGCGCCCTTCGGGCCCCCAGGGCCACCTCGTTCCAGATGGACTCTCTCGGCCGCTTCGACGTCGAGGCGCTCAACCGGATGCGGACTGCCCTCCCGAGAGACATAAGGGGATTCCCCCCGGCCGCCAACTCGCGCACCCTTCCCCAGGTCAGGTCGCAGCGCGTCCTGCGACTGGGGTTCGACGACATCGCGTCCGAACAGAGTGAGGACTTCGTCGACGCACTGGCCGGGGTGATCTCGGGTCGCTGGGGAGTCCGGTCGGAAGCCGGGCCGCTGGAGCGGGAAGAGGCCTCGCAGGCGCTCGCCGAGGGCCGCCTGGATGCGTACATCTCGCCGGAGCCGGTGCCGGGGGCGGCGCGGATCCCGTTGTTTGGAGACGAGGACGAGCGGACCTGGTTCCTCCGCGTCAAGCCGGATGCCGGCTTTCAGGCCGTGCTGGAGACCCTGCTGAAGACCACCCTCGACCGGGGCGATTACGCCGCGGCGTACGCGAGTGCGTTCGGCCGGCTGCCTACCTACGAAGCCGTGCGGTCGCTCGTGTACCCGGACTCCGAGCAGGCCAACCGAAGCCAGTGGCGCCAGCCGGAGGAGGTCCGGCAGTCGCCGTCCGCGGAAGCCGAGGTCGGCGGCGCGGTTCTGGCGGCCAGCCCGGCGAAGTTCTCGGGTGGCTGTCCGGTCAGGGTCACTTTTTCCGGCAAGCTGGTCATCGAGCGGCCGGGCGACGTGGAGTACCAGTACCTGAGCTCCGACGGGACCGTCACCAAGATGCAGGAGGTCCAGTTCGAAAAGGCGGGCACCTTCGAGCTGAAGGACCGGCCCGCCCTGCAGGTGGACGAAAGCGCCTCGGGGTGGTGGATCCTCGTGGTTCCGAAGCAGGACGTCCAGTCGGAGAAGGCGGATTACACCGTTACGTGCGAGTCGCCTCCGGTCGTCGACTAGGGGCGCCGGCCGGCCTAGTATGCCCGTCAAATCAACTGCTAAAAACCTCGGTGTCCTTGAAGACCAACCTCGAGCCGGTTATCCGATCAAACAACTCGATTCTTACGAACACTCGAGCGGCGCTGGCGGTGGTCGTATCCACCCAAAACTCCCAACTTCCCAGATCGTCGTCTTTCTTTTCGGCCGTGAATGTGAGCGGAAGAGGATCGAGATCCTCCGACTCGCCCAATCGTTTACCGGAATCGGCGTCAAAGACGGACCATCGCTGCGCCAGGTCGATGTTGCGGACACCGTTCACCCTGAAATCAAAATGAACCACCCCTCCGACACGGTCCAGAAACTCGCGTTTCGCCCGCCGGAACTCCTTCAAATCACGCTCCCCGACCACTCTCTCGACGGTCGGATGATTGAGATATTGATCCAGGGTAACGTTGGGTTCAACGGCTACCTGAGCAATCTCGACCAGGTTGCCGGTGGAAGGGGCGAGGTTGGGCCTGACGATAAAGAGCGCACCCAATAGGCCCGTTACTACGCCGATGACTCCAGTCGTTAGACCGAGCATCGTTGAAGCCGCAGGACTCCATCGCCCAAAGACCGCCCCGGCACTATTCCTCCTCGGACCCTGGTCCTGGGAGCGCTTTCTTTCCTTCTTGCCGGCTCCGGACTCGGATTCGGCGGCCGGTTCTTGCCTGGATCTGCGCCGGCGCACCTAGGGCGCCCGTCTGCGCAACAAGAACCAGATTCCGAGGACCACCAGGACGAATCCTGCAGTCCATATCGCCGCAGCGGCGGCACCATCGGCAATCGGTGCGGCAAGATTTCGCAGGATCCATCCGGGCTCATTCCGGGATCCATTCTCCGGCGGATTGACCCTTTGATCCTCGTCTCGCCGAATCCCGGTCCCCGTGGGCTCGGGGGTCGGTTCAGTCGGATGTTCCGCCGGCGTTGTTTCAATTGGTCGGTCAGGTTCGGCTCCCCCACCGCCCTTCGGGTCCTCTTTCCTTACGTCCTTGGCGTCATCCTTGAGCACCTTCATGTTGAATGCAGGCTGCAGCGAAACTATCGGCGGACATGCAATCTGTGTAGGTTCCTCCACGATGAACAAACCCGAGGCGAAGACTATGGGCGCGGTTTCCTGCGCAGGAGCTTGCATGACTTCGCCGCCGGTACTCTTGCGAACCGTTGTAACCCGGTAGCGAAGCGGGACGTCGGCCGGGGGACTTTCGTCCGAATATGAAGAAGGATTCGATTCCTGCCTTATTTCTTTCGGACCGATGACCTCAACAGAACTGAGCGGGACGAACGGTTCCTTTCCTACCGAGCGCTCAATGAGAAATTTCCCGATGTCCAGGTAACGCCTCTCTGCGCACCAGTAAAGGCGGATGGTTGCACCCAAGCGCTGGGCGCGGAGAAATTGGACCGGGAGGGGACGATTGTTGATATCGAACTCAATTGATGCTTGTTCCGAGTCGGCTTGTCCGCCGTGGAGCGACACGATTGCAGAGAGACGGTACCGCCCATTGCTCAGGTAGGCGCCGTCGACGAAGCCCGGGTACTCGTAGATAACGGGGTAGTCCGTGTCCCATCTACCCTCGACAGTCAGTTCTCGCGGTGCCTCGTCGCCATCCCAGCTCTGCAGGGTCAACTGCTGGCTCCACTTTGGAAAGACCGGGCCCACCGACTCCACGTTTAACTTGAAGCTGCGGATGGGTTCAGCGCTGCGAGCGTTGACAACAATCGGCACAGGCCCGCCCAGATAGGCCCCGTTACCCGGGGAAGCAAACGAGAGTTCGATTTGGGGCCTGGTATCGGAGCCGGCGGAGTGCGCCGGAACAGCCGAGATCAACAAGGTGCTGAGTGCGCAAAGCAAGAAGAGTCGCTTGACTGGTCCCATGACGGTATCGCTCTTTGTCTGCCAACAGCTCGGCTAAGCCTACCCATCCGGGCACTGAAGTTGATCGGCAAAAGTACCCATTTACCGCAAGCAAAATGCCTCAAAATCTCGGCGGGACCGTTGCACGGTATCCTTGATCCACATGACGTTCCAGGATGACTTCGACACCATTCTCGTTGTCGACTTCGGGGCCCAGTACTCCAAGCTCATCGCCCGGCGGGTGCGCGAGTGCCACGTCCTCTCCGAGATCGTGCCCCACGACGTCACCGCGGCCGAGATCGGCGAACGCCGGCCCAAAGGGCTGATCCTCTCCGGCGGCCCCAGTAGCGTTTACGAGCCCGGCGCCCCCGCAATCGACCCCGGCCTGTTCGAGCTCGGCATTCCGGTCCTCGGCATCTGCTACGGCCACCAGGTGATGGCTTCGTCGATGGGCGGAGTCGTCGCCCGGGGCACCAAGGGAGAGTTCGGCAAGGCGGACCTCAGCGCCACCGGCGGGCTGCTCTTCTCCGAGCTCCCGCTGGAGCAGCAGGTCTGGATGAGCCACAACGACGCAGTCTCCGAGGTCCCGCCCGGCTTCACGGCGGTCGCCAGCACCACCTCCTGCCCGGTGGCGGCGATGGAGGACACCGAAAGGGGCCTGTTCGGCGTCCAGTTCCACCCCGAGGTCGTCCACACGCCGTACGGCACCGAGGTCATCCGAAAGTTTGTCCAGAACGCCTGCGACTGCCTGCCCGGCTGGACTGCGACCAGCGTCATCGAGGCCGTGGTGGAGCAGATCCGGGCTCAGGTCGGCGACGCCCGGGCCGTTTGCGGGCTCTCCGGAGGAGTGGACTCGGCGGTCGCGGCGGCGCTGGTCCACAAAGCCATCGGCGACCAGCTCACCTGCATCTTCGTCGACCACGGAATGATGCGGGCGAACGAGGCGGAGAAGGTCGTCGACACCTTCGGCCGGCACATGGGCATGGAGCTCATCCACGTCAAGGCTCAGGACCGGTTCCTCAGCAAGCTGGAGGGCGTCGCCGACCCCGAGACCAAACGCAAGATCATCGGCACCGAGTTCATCCGGGTCTTCGAGGAGGTCGCCTCCGAGGTCGGCCTGCGTGACGACATCGCCCCGGACGGCACCCCGATCGCCCGCGACGGCTAGCCCGTGGGGTTCCTGGTCCAGGGGACGCTCTACCCGGACGTGATCGAGTCCGGCGGGACCAACGATGCCGCGGCGGTCATCAAGTCGCACCACAACGTGGGCGGTCTCCCCAAGGACATGAAATTCGAGCTGGTCGAGCCGCTCAGAAACCTGTTCAAGGACGAGGTCCGCAAGATCGGCGAGGAGCTCGGCCTGCCCGAGGAGATGGTGTGGCGCCAGCCCTATCCCGGACCGGGACTGGCGGTGCGCATCATCGGGGACATCACCGTCGAACGCCTGGACATGGTCCGGGCGGCCGACGCGATCGTCATCGAGGAGGTCAAGCGGGCCGGGCTGTACAAGGACCTGTGGCAGTCGTTCGCGGTCCTGCCGACGATCCGTTCGGTGGGCGTCCAGGGCGACTCCCGCTCCTACGGCCACCCGGTGATCATCCGGGCGGTCACCTCGGAGGATGCGATGACGGCCGACTGGGCCCGCCTGCCTTACGAATTGCTGGGACGGATGGCGAACCGGATTGTCGCCGAGGTTCCCGGCGTGAACCGGGTCGCATACGACATCACCTCCAAGCCGCCGGGCACCATCGAGTGGGAGTAGGGCCTCGCATCCCGGCTTGAAGCTCCGGCTGCTGGGCTTCCTCGCCCTCCTGGTGCTGCTCGCCGGGTGCGGGCAGGACCCCAACGTGGAGCCAGACGACCCGACACCCACCGAGGCCTCCCCGGCGGCCAGCGAGTCCCCTGCGGCGAGTCCTCCGGCCGCTGCAGCGGACCTGCAGGGAGACCCCCGCCTGGAGAGGGTCGGTTCGTTCAACCGTCCGATCCACGTCATCTCTCCGCCCGGCGACAAGAGGCTCTTCGTAGTGGAGCAGGAGGGCCGGGTGGTCGAGGTGGACGGCGGCAGGGCCAAAAGCCCGCCGTTCATCGACATTACCGACCGGGTCGGCTGCTGCGGCGAGAGGGGTCTGTTCTCAATCGCCTTCGCCCCCAACTACGCCGAGAGCGGCCTCGCCTACCTCAGCTACACGAACACCCAGGGCGACAGCCGCATCGACGAGTACAAGGTAGACCCGGGCAACCCCGGCCGGCTGGACCCGGCAACCCGGCGGGAGATCCTGGCGGTGGAGCAGCCTTTTTCCAACCACAACGGCGGGCTGATCGCCTTCGACCCCACCGGCATGCTGATGATCGGTTTCGGCGACGGCGGAGGGGCCGGGGACCCGGGCAACCGGGCGCAGAACCTCAACACTCTGCTAGGCAAACTGCTGCGGATCGACCCGAGCAGGCCTTCCGGCGACCGGGCCTACGGCATCCCCGCCGACAACCCGTTCGTCGACCGGTCGGGCGCCCGCCCCGAGATTTGGGCCTACGGGCTGCGAAACCCGTGGCGGTGGTCGTTCGACCCCGAGACCAAGGACCTGTTCATCGGTGACGTCGGCCAGAGCTCCATCGAAGAGGTAAACTACGCAGCACCGGCCGACCAGCCGGGCGCCAATTACGGCTGGCGGAAGTTCGAAGGAAACGAAGAGTTCGCAGAGGGCGAACGGATCGACGAGTCACGCCTGATCCGTCCTATCCACACCTACCCGAACTCTTCTGGCAACTGCTCGGTGACCGGCGGAGGCGTCTACCGAGGAAGGGTGGCGCAGCTCAAAGGTTTCTACCTGTACGCCGACTACTGCGGCGGCGTGGTGCACGGCTTCAAGGTGCAGGGCGGCCGTGCGGTGGAGAGGAGGACGTTCGACGAGCTGAGCGCTGCGAACCTGTCCTCGTTCGGGGTCGACTCCGAGGGCGAGGTGTACATCACCTCGCTCGAGGGCGACGTCTACCGGATTACAGCCGGCTGAGAGACGCGCCGCATAACGCGGCAGTTGCGCCTCTCAGCCAGGTTATTGAATTTGGCGGCCCACCTGGCGCCGGCATCGACGTTCATGGTGACCAGAACGATTGCGAACAAGGCCACGCCCAGAAGGATGCTTCCGAAGAAGAGCGCCAGTCCGACGCAAGCGGCCGACCCGAAAGCGAGAAGCTGGGTGCCGGTGCCGGGGGAGGCCTGGAACTCTGGAGCTTCGTCGTCGGCGAAAACTGCGTTCTGGGTCATGGTGTTCGAGCCTCCTGGGTTGGGTTTGTTTAGCTCCCAACCTATGAGGGCGGCGTTACGGATACTTCCGTGGGATTGCGGAACCGGTTACGGAGATTGACTAGGCCTTCGGCGCCTGGATCATCTTCAGGGACTTGGTCATCTCCAGGTAGGCGTCGTCGCCCAGCCACTTGCGCCACAACGCAACGCAGAACTGCTCGACGATCTGCTGGCGGGTCTTGCTCCGGAGCAGCGACGACTTGTCCGCGTTGCTTAGGAGCTGTTTGAACAGCGCCTTGTGGGTGTCGGCGGCCCGGTCCCCGGTTGAGGTGGCGGGAGCGGCCTTCCGCGCCATCTGCTTGATCGACGCCGCTTCGGCGCTTGATTCGAGCAACTTCATGTAGTCGGTGATCAGCTTCTCGGCGTCGCCCTCCGCCTCTTTCATCTTCTTGTCGAAAAAGCCCATGATCGCCTCTCTGTTGAACCCTTATTGGAATCCTATGCCGGGGACGGTTCCGGTGTTGTTTCCGGCTCCGCCGGCTGGGGAGGGATCTCCACGTCGGCGGCGAACGGTGACAGCAGGAAGGAGAACCTGGCCACCTGGGGCGCCCACTCCTGGTAGGGGCGGATGGTGGTCTGCTTCACCTTGGGCAGCAGGTCCTTGAGAGTTGTAGCGATCTCGTCCCACGCCGGTCTGTCGGCCGGGGGGATGGACGCCAGCAGGGCATTCTCGGCCACGATTGTCGTTCCGCTGTAGTAGTAGTTGGGTGCGAGCCCCTCGACAAACTCCTTCCACGATCCGCCGGCCGGCCGGTGGAGCAGGCCGCCGAGCCTTATGTCGCCTCCGTCGGGCCGGGCAGTGATGATGTGGCCCAGGATCTTCGGGTGCGCGGTCAGGATCGCAAGGAGCTGGGCCACCGCCTGGTACTCGCCGGGGTGCTTCTCGGTGCCGAGGAACTCGGAAGCTTCCTCGACGCTGCGGGCGGAGCGCAGCATGCGGTAGAGGTTGAACATCCGCTTGGCCGACCTGGGGGTCCTGACCAGGTCGCCAAGCTCATCGAGGAACTCGAGCTCCCGGTCGGTGAGCGGCTGGATGACGGGTTGTTTGCCGGTGGCGAGGTTGTCGACCGCGGAGCCCTCCTGGCCGGTGAGCGGCACCGCTGCGGCGGCGATGGTGGCTGCAGCCTGTGCGGCGTCCGTGGCGGCGGGAGCCTGCTCGTGTGTTGCAGGAGCAGCCTCCGCAGTGGGTTCCTGGGGTTTTGTCTCGACTGGTTGCGCCGGCTGAGCCTCCTCCGGGGCCGGGCTTTCCGATGGGACGGGTGCCGGGTCCGCCTGAACGACGGCTTCGACGGACGGGGCTGCCGGCTCGGAGGATAAATCCGGGCTGGGGGCCTGTTTGGAGGTGCCGTAAGCCATGACCCTCAGCAGCTTGGAGAATCCCTTCTTGTCCATGGCGGGCAGCACCAAAGGGATGTTGAAGATCTTCTCCAGGTAGTCGTTGGGGGTCGAGCCCCGGAACCCATCCTGTTCGACCTCGTCCGAAGCCCCCATGATCCCCTGGTACCGCAGCCGGAGGGAACGCTGGAGCCAGCGGGGGTCGACTCCAACCACGACGACGAACAGGTTCATCGCCAGCAACAGGTGGACCGCCTGCAGAACGTCGACCACCTGGGCGGGCTCGCAGCGGTCGAGGTCGTCGATGTACAGGACAATTCGGTCGAGCGGAGGCGGCTGGACGGCCTGGTCGGTGGCCGGCAGCGGGGTGTCCCGCTCCTTGGTCCAGGAGGCGATGAGCGCCACCAGCTGTTCGAAGTCCTTCCGGATCATCGATACGATGCCGAGCTGCTGCTGGTACTCGGCGCTGGCGGCCCGTTCCGCCAGAAACGCGTAGAGGCGGGAACCCGGGTTGAGCTCGGCCAGCTCCCGGCCGAGCTGCCCCACCTTTGCGACGACCTCGTCGAGCTGGGCGCTTGCGACCTGGACCCCAGCCTCGGCGGCCTGAAGCTCGCCGATCTTGTCCTTCAGTTCGTTGCTCGTCGCCGTCCGTTTCAGCTCGCGGGCTTTGACCATCCCGCTCTGCAGGGCGACCATGCCCTGACGGAGCCCGGACAGGAACTTCGTCACACTCGTCGCGGCCGCGGCGATCGCAGCGAGACCGGCCCATTTGAACTCCACCTGATCGGCGATCAGTACCGCTCCCACCCCCAGGAGTAGCAGGAGCACCAAAGTCACAGCCCGCCCGGTAGACCACTTGGCCGAGGCAAGCAGCTGCCAGGTTGAGCGGGCGTCCCGGTGGGTGCCGGAAAGCTCGTCGGCCAGCCGCTGGATTTCGTCCTCCTTGTTCAGACCGAGCTTGTCGGCGGCCACGTCGAGCTGCTTTTTGACCTCGGGATCGGCCCACAGAGCCTTGGCTACTCCGATGGCCGACGCCTCGTGGTTCGCCCTTTCCGCCTCTAGCTCACCGCGGAGCTCCTCGGCCCGGGCCCGGGCCTGGGCGGTGCTCTCCTCGAGCTCCTTGCGCTTGTTGAGGGTGCGGCCCAGCTCCTCCCGCAGTTTGTCGCGCCGGTCGGAGTTGGGGTCGGCGACGCCGTCCCGGCCCGCCAGCTGCTCGAAGATCTCGTCGGCGAGGCTGGCCCACAGGTTGGCGTCCGAGTAGTGCCAGGCGTTGAAGTTGATGTGGACGACGTCCGAGAGAAAGGTCGAGCCCGGCTCGCCCGAGCGGGAGGTGAGTTCGCCGATCTCCTGCTGCAGGAGCCTCATGAAGTAGCTCTTGCCGGTGCCCCACTCCCCGAACAGCCCGACCGACAGCGGCATCGGGGTGTTGCGGTCGGCGATGGCGAGGGCGAGCATCGAGACGTAGATCTGGACATCCAGCTCGTCGACGAATTTGGTGGCGCCGTCGAGGGAGGGGACCGCGTCGCCGCTGAGGCCCCCGCTGAGGAGGAAGTTGGCGGGTTCCGAGGTTTCCTCGGGGCCCGGCTCGGGTTCGGTGGGCGGCTCGGCCGCCTCCGGGCTGGCGAGATGCTCGTCCGGCGGAGCAGGTAGATCGAGGGCGGCGGCCCACCAGGGGGGCCACGGCTCTGAAGAGGTGTTGGGACGAACTGCCTGGATGGCCAGGCCCAGCCGGGACTGCAGCTCCTCGCCCGAGATACCCAGTACCAGAGGAATGGCACCGGAAAGAACCTCCACCCGGCCCGAGACGCAAGCGACCAGCAGGTGGACGACACCGACGGTCGAGCTGTGATCCACCGCCGCCATCTCGGCCGATGTGCCCAGGATCTGGGGCAGCGGCCACCTCATAATCCGTCCAAAGTTCACCGGGGCCGGGTCCAGAAGGCTGAAGTCGCTGATGGTCCCGGCGGAACCGGCCAAGCGGCGGAGCGCCGCGTCCCGTTCGGCGTACGGGCGCGAGCTCTCCAAGCCGGGCAGTTGATCGGTGAAAGCCACTGCGACGGCATCCCGGTTGGCGTCGACTGCGATCTTGAGTGCCGCCACCAGAACCGCTGGAGGTCCCGGTACCCGTTCGGGGTTGTTGCCCACCAGCCTGGCGGCGAGGGTCATCACCTCGGCGGCAGTCGGGCTCAGTAGATGGTCGCCGATTCTGACCGGCATCAACAAGGCCCTCGTTGCTGCGTCCAGGACCCCGGTTGCCGGCAGACCCTCGTTGTTCTGGAACCGCTTGACGGCGGACTCGGTTCCGGAGCTGTAGATGCCGTTCGGCGCGCCGGAGATCAGTCCCGCCGAGGCGAGGGCTTCCTGGAGCTCCGCCACGTCGGGTCCTTCGCTGGCGCCGTGCAGCATCCGGCGCAGCGGGAAATCGCGGAGAAACTGGGCTCCGTCCCTCTCGCTCAGTGCCCGCCAGGTCGGGGGGCCCGTCATCCCGTCATCCGGAAATCCCACCTCAAGCTGGAACGCCCTGATGGCGGCCACCGTCTTCGGGCCGTAAACGCCGTCCACCGGGCCCGGGTCGTATCCGGCGTTGAAGAGGGCGGTCTGTAGGTTGGTGACGTCCTCGCCCTGGCTGGCCGGACGCAACTCCCTCGGCTCTTCGGGCGTGACCAGTTCAGACATCGCAGGCGGCTTTCACTCTTCGACGAATCATAGTTTCCCGTTTCCCACCCGGCGGTCACCTCTCCGAGGGATAATTACAAGGTGAGCAGTACCGAAGGTTCTCTGCTGGACGATCTCAGCGGTCTCAACACTCCCCAACGCGAGGCGGTTACCCACGGGAATGGGCCGCTTCTTATCGTCGCGGGGGCCGGGAGCGGCAAGACCGCCGTGCTGACCCGCCGGATCGCCAACCTGATCAACGAGCGGCAGGTCTCGCCCTTTGCGATTCTCGCCATCAGCTTCACGAACAAGGCGGCCGGCGAGGTGAAGGACCGGGTGGCCGGGCTGGTCGGCCCGGTCGCCCAGAAGATGTGGATCGGCACCTTCCACTCCGCCTGCGTGCGGATCCTGCGGGGCAACATCGGCAGCCTCGGCTACAAGTCGGCCTTCACCATCTACGACTCCGCCGACAGCGACCGGCTCATCTCCTATGTGATGAAGGACGCCAACATCGACCCCAAGAAGGTCAAGCCCTCGGGCGTCCGCCACGCCATCAGCCGGGCCAAGGACGAGATGATCACTCCGGAGATGTACGTCGCCCGGGCGGCCCACTGGATGGAGCGGCAGATCGGCGAGGTCTACACCCACTACCAGCGCCGCCTGAAAGAAGCCAGCGCCCTGGACTTCGACGACATCATCAACTTGACCGTGCGCCTGTTCCAGGAGTTCCCCGAGATCCTGGCCCACTACAAGGAGCGCTTTCAGCACATCCTGGTCGACGAGTTCCAGGACACCAACGGCGCCCAGTTCGAGCTGGTGCGTCTGCTGGGGGCCCCCGACGGCAACGTCGCGGTGGTGGGGGACATGGACCAGTCGGTCTACGGGTTCCGGGGCGCCGACTACCGCAACCTCGCCCGCTTCGAGGAGGCGTTCCCCACGGCCAAGGTCATCACGTTGGAGCAGAACTACCGGTCGACGCAGCGCATCCTCTCCGCGGCGAACGCGCTTATCGAGCACAACCACGCCCGCAAGCCCAAGAACCTGTGGACCGACTCCGGCCCCGGCGACCACGTGGTGGTCCACCTGTCGGGAAACGAGCACGACGAGGCGGCGTTCATTGCCATGGAGATCGAACGCCTGAGGGAGACCGAGGGGCACCGGTTCAAGGACGCTGCAGTGTTCTACCGCACGAACGCCCAGTCCCGGGTGGTCGAGGAGATCTTCACCCGCTTCGGGATCCCGTACCGCATCGTCGGCGGCCAGCGGTTCTACGACCGTCGGGAGGTCAAGGACCTGCTGGCGTACCTGAAAGTCCTGGTCAACCCGGCCGACGGCGTCAGCCTCCGGCGGATCGTCAACACGCCCCGGCGGGGGATCGGCGACCGGACCATCGCCGAGCTCGAGGCGTTTGCCGCCATCAGCAACATCACGCTGTACGAGGCCATCGCCACCGCAGAGCACAACCCCGCTCTCACCAAGCGCACGCTGGGCGGCCTGCTGGCGTTCAACAACCTCATGGCCGAGCTGCAGGCGTATCGCCGGGACGGCGCGTCGGTGCGGGACATCGTCCAGGTCACCTGGGAGCGGTCGGGCTACATGGCGGAGCTGGAGTCGGAGAGGTCGATCGAGGCCCTCGGCCGGGTGGAGAACCTCAAGGAGCTGGCGGGTGTGGCCGCCGAGTTCCAGGACCGCGTCCCCGACGGCACGCTGGAGGACTTCCTCGCCCAGACCTCACTGGTCAGCGAGCAGGACGAGTACGACGAGGAGGAGTCCACCGTCACCCTCATGACCCTGCACAACGCCAAGGGTCTGGAGTTTCCGATTGTCTTCCTCACCGGCCTGGAGGAGGGCGTCTTCCCGCACATGCGGTCGCTCACCGAGCCCGACGAGCTGGAGGAGGAGCGCCGGCTGGCGTACGTCGGCATCACCCGGGCCCGTCAGCGCCTCTACCTGACCCACGCCTGGAGCCGCTCGCTCTGGGGCGGGGTCAACTACAACCCGCCGTCGAGGTTCTTAAAGGAGATCCCGGAGGAGCTGGTCAAGCGGATGGGGGAGAAGCCGCGCCGCAACGGAGCAAATTCAGGGTACTCGGGTGGCACGGGGGGCAACACCGGCTACTCGGGCAACCGCTACCCCTCCCGTCCCGTCTCGACCACCCCCACCCGCTACCCCAACCTCGAACGGGCCACCGCCGGCTGGCGGATCGGCCAGGAGGTCTCGCACACCCGCTGGGGGTCCGGGGTGATCACCGCCCTGACCGGCAGCGGCGAGAAGGCGGAAGCTAAGATCTGGTTCAGCGACATCGGCGAGAAGACCCTGCTGCTCGCCTACGCCCCGATCAAGGCAATGGACTAGTCGGAGCCGGCTTCCGGCGCCCCGGGTTCGCCTGAAGGCCTCCTGCGACGCAACGACAGGACCAGCGCCAGCGCCAGAAGTGCAGATCCCACGGCGATCAACGCCTTCGGTGCGATCGACGCGAAAGCCGAGCGTTCGGGCACTTCGCCGGCGAGCTCCTCGGTAACTGTCCACTTCGCGTCCATGCCGACCTCCACACCCGCGAGCGACCGGAGGTTCTCGGGAACCGCCTCCAGCAGCTCGGGCGGAATCTTGTGGACGTTCCCGGTGAGGTTGGCGGTTGCGTCGACCTCGGAGCTGATGAGCACCCCGGTCTCCCGGTCGACCACCGACCGGTGGTTGAGCTGCACCGGCCCCTGTAGGTTGAGGGAGACGACGCCTTCGTTCTGGGCCGGGTTGTTGCACGCGGCCAGCCCGAGGAGCGTCATCAGGCAGGCGATCACCATCCGGGTTCCACGGCGTGACCGCCTCCGGGCCCTCTCCGGCCGCCTCCGCTGCGCCGGGATGGCTTTCAGCGGCAGGGGCGGCATGAGCGACTCGTAGGTCGACCCCTCGGGGAACAGGGCGCTGAAGATCGTTCCGGCGAAAAAGTCGTTGGGAACCGGCTTCTGTTTGCCCTGCAACGCCTCCACCGCGTTGTCCATCGCTCGGACCCGGAGCATCCCGTCGTTCGATACGTGGACGCCTTTGACCCTGACCACGTCCCGGCCCTCCTCTGTTGCAGGGCCCTCCACCGTTATCGACCCGTCGACGGTCCGGTGCCCGAGCGACCAGCCCGAGGGCAGCGCCGCGGTGTCGGTGAAGCTCTCGCCGTCCTGGTAGTCGTCCGATGGGATGACCGGGTTCAGCAGGTGGGACCAGATCGCCAGGTCGACCATTCGGATGGCTCCCGGGTCGCCGAATGCCGAGATCGCCTCGGCGTCGGTCAGGTCGGGGTCCCCGTTTGAGTCCTCCTTCAAGATCACCTGCATCTGGCCGGACTCAGGCCGCAGCTGAAGCTCGCGGCCCAGGGCGGACTCCTCCTCGGCTTCCGCCAGGAACCCCTCCGCTTTGGCCTCGGTGACCTCAACCGTCACCAGCGGGCCGTCGTCGTCCTCGGTGACGCTCTCGGTGAGGACCAGTTCCAGGGTCCCGCTCACGGGGTCGGCCGCCTGGGGGCCTTTCGGCTGCAGGTTCTGCGTCACCTCGACCCGGTAGGAGAGCTCGTCGCCGTCGGAGTAGGCCCGGGCGTTGCCGCCTGCCATCTTCCGGGCCATGCCGGGCAGCGCCACCTCTTCGTGGTGGCCGGCCTCCGTCGTGGGAGCGGGGGCGTCGACGGGCCCGCTGTGGGGGGTTTCGTCCGCCCGGGCCGCGCCCATCGACGAGCCGAGGGCCAGAAGCGTCGCCACCAGGGCGGCCAGCATCCGGGTCCCCAACGTCAGGGCCACAACTAAGCCGCTCCGGGGGAGCCGGCTTTGGCCAGAACCTGCTCCCGGGCCGCGGCCAGGGACCTGAGCAGCGCTCCGAGCCGGGGCGGGCTGGCGACCAGGCCCGGCGCCAGGCCCCGTTCCTCGAGGGAGACCGACGCCACCGACCCAACCGACGCCAGGAACACCCGGTTCTGCAAAGCGTCCTGAAGTTCCTGCTCCCGGCCGATGTCGCGGGCGACCTGGAACAGGTTGCGCACCTGGGGGGCGCTGGTGATCACCAGCGCGTGGACCCGCCCTGCGGCCAGCTCCCGGACCAGGTGGTTCGCCGGCCCCCGGTCGGCCGGGATCTCCCAGTGGTAGGTGGCCAGCTCGACGACCCGGGCTCCCGCCTGCTCCAGCGGGTCGGTCAGGCCGGGGACGCGCTCGCCGTGGCGTTGGACCGCCACCACCTCGCCCCCGGCGACCCTGTCCTGCATCCAGGCTGCGATCTCCCTGGAGGTCTCGCCCTCCGGCACCCACTCCGGGGTCAGCCCGAAGCCGCGCAGCGCCGACGACGCCTTCTGCCCCCGCGCCACCACCCGGGCCCGGCCCAGCGCGGCGAGAAGCGGGTCCAGCAGGTCGTGGTCCCCGGCGATCGCAAACCATCGTTTGGTGCCCACGCCGGTCAGGTGGACCGACCAGCCGGCGGGGGAGTCGATCACCTCGCGGGTGGCTGCGAGCACCGGGGCCGGGTCGTCGACCTCGACCTCCTCAACCGTGGGGCCCAGCAGCGGGATCCCGCCCCACCGTTCGATCAGCTTGGCGGTCTCGGTCGCCCTCCGGCCGGCGGGAACGCCCACGACCATGCCCGCAAGGCCCCCCGGCACGGGTTGTTCAGACTCAGAGCTCAACGCAGTCGTGTCCTAACGGTCGTGGTGGGCAGTCCATTTTAGGGGGCTTGGGGATGTAGGCCGGGTAGACTTTTTGCCATGACACTGGACGAGGCCCGGGCCCTCATGCACGAGTGGGTCTCGAGCGAGGCTCTCCGCATCCACATGGAGGCGGTGTCGGTCTGCGTCGGAGCCTACGCCGACCGCCTCGACCCCGACGACGCCGAACGCTGGCGGGTCGCCGCCCTGCTCCACGACTTCGACTACGAACGCTTCCCGACCCTGGGCGACCACCCGTTCGTGGGCGTCAAGGAGCTAGAGCGCCTGGGGGTGGACGAGGATATTCGCAACGCAATCCTCGGACACGCCGACTTCAGCGGGGTTCCCCGGGAGTCCCCGATGTCCATAGCCCTCTACGCCTGCGACGAGCTGGCCGGCTTCATCGTCGCCTGCTGCAAGGTCCGGCCGAACGGGATCGGGGACCTGGAGCCCAAGAGCGTCAAGAAGAAGCTGAAAGACAAGGCCTTCGCCGCCGCGGTCAACCGGGAGGACATCTCCCGGGGGTTCAACGAGCTGGGCCCGGTCTGCGGGGAGCCCGACCCGGCCGCGTTCGGCACCCAGCACATCCAGACCTGCATCGACGCCCTTCGGGGTGAAAGGGAGCGGCTGGGGCTCTAGATCTCGACCTGGATCTCGTCGCCGACGACCTTGACCGGGTAGGTCAGGATCGCCTCCGGAGGGGGGCCGTCGAGAACCTCGCCGGTGGTGATGTCGTACTCGCCGTCGTGGCAGGGGCAGATGATGGTGGTGCCGCTCAGGTCTCCATCGGCCAGCGAGCAGTGCTCGTGGGTGCAGGTGTCGTCGAAGGCGTAGTACTGGTCGCCGACCACCGCGATGGAGATGAGCTGGCCGTCGACGTCGAACTGCTTGACCTCGACCTCCTCCATGTCGCCGACCGTGGTTACCGGAACAAAATCACTCATCCTCACCCTCCCGACTGTCCCCTGCTGGGATATTAGGTGAAGGCGCCTCGTCGCTCCAAGGGTATTTTGGCGGGAGATTGAGGGCGCCCAGGACCTCGGCCCACTCGTCGGGGGTCGGTTCCTCCGGGATGAGCGCCATGAACAGTCGGGAAAGCTCCGGGTCGGTGTTGTTGAGGAAGGCGATCATGCCGACGCTGACTGGGTGCGACGGCCGCGAGACGACCTCGATGGTGTCGCCGGCGCCGACGTCGCCCTCACGGACGATGGCCAGGTAGGCGCCGGCCCGCCCGGCGTTTTTGAACCGCCGGACGAAATATGGTTCGCCCATCTTGGCCGCCAGCTTCCAGCAGGGCGTCCGCGGCTGGGTGACCGCCAGCAGGGCGGTCCCGACTGCCCACCGCTCGCCGATCAGGGCGTCGACGGCCGATATGCCCTCGATCGTCAGGTTCTCCCCGAAGGTAGCCGGGGGGAGCGACCTGCCCAGCTCCCGCTCCCACCAGGCGTAGTCCTCCACGGTGTACGAGTAGACCGCCTTGTAGGGGCCCCCGTGGAACCGGCGGTCGGCCTGGACGTCGCCCTCGACCGAGTTGCCGGACAGCCGCACCCGGCCCTCGACCGGCTCCTTGAATATGCCGGTTTTGTGGGGCTTGCCGCGCAGCTCCAGCTCGCGGACCTGCCCGACGTTGACGGACCGGACCACGCCCTTGCCGTTGCTTTCCATGCATAGATAGTAGTTGCGGCTACGACCCTAGTTAGGATTCGGCGGGTGAGCGAAGAGGTGTACCTGCCGGAGCCTGCGTCGTGGATGAGCCCGGGGGTCGCGGGGATCGGCCTGGCCAGCTTTTTCTCCGACGCAGGCCATGAGATCTCCACCGCCCTGCTGCCCGACCTGCTGACGGTAACCCTCGGAGCGCCGGCCTCGGTCCTGGGGTTGATCGAGGGCATCTCGGACGGGGCAGCCGGCGCGGCGAAGCTGGCCGGCGGCGCCCTGGCCGACGACCCGTCACGGCGCCGCTCGATAGCCATAGGCGGCTACTCGACGACCGCGGTCCTGGTGAGCGTCTCCGCCGCTGCGACGGCTGCCTGGCAGGTCGGCGTCCTCCGGGCCGGGGCCTGGGCCGCCCGGGGCGCCAGGGGGCCTGCGCGCAATGCGATCCTGGCCGACCTGGTCCCGCCCGCAGCCTACGGACGGGCCTACGGTTTCGAGCGGGCAATGGACAACCTGGGAGCGATCGCCGGCCCCCTGCTGGCGATTCTGCTCGTGGGGCTGGTCGGGGTCCGGAACGCCATCGCCCTCTCGATCATTCCCGGCCTCCTGGCTGCCGCCTCCATCTACTACGCGGTCCGGCGGGTGCCCCGCGCGAGCCGCGGGAAACGGGAGCCGATCCGGCTCAAGATCCGCCCGGTGCTGCAGGGTCGGCTCGGCCGGGTGATGGTCGGAGTGACCGCGTTCGAGTTCGGCAACGTCGCCGCCACCCTGCTGATCCTCAGGGCGACCGAGTTGCTGCGCCCGGAGCACGGCCGCCAGGCCGCCACCCAGCTCGCGATCGGTCTTTATGTCGCCTACAACACCGCAGCCACCCTGGCCAGCGTTCCGGCCGGGCGGATGAGCGACGCCAGGGGCACCACCAGGGTTCTCGCCCTCGGGGTGGCCCTGTTCGCCCTGGCCTACCTGGGGTTTGCGGCCGGCGGCCCCAGTGTGGTGGCCCTGGCGCCGTGGTTTGTCGCCGCCGGGATCGGCATCGGGTTCGTGGAGACCTCGGAACACGCGGCGGTCGCCGCCCTGGCCCCGGAAGCGATCAGATCCTCGGCCTTCGGCTTGCTGGCGACGATCCAGAGCCTCGGCAACTTCGCCGCCAGCGCCATTGTCGGCGCGTTGTGGAGCGCAGCGTCGCCCCGGGTGGCGTTCCTCTACGTCTGTGCCTTCATGTTGATCTCGCTCGGTGCGATCTTCGCCACCCGGACTACCAGCTGACCGCCCAGATCGCCACGTCATCCTGGGCTTCTGCTTTGGGATTGAGCTCTTCGATCGAGGTGACCAGCCCCCACTCCACGGCCCTGTCCGGGTCGGCAACCACCGGCTTGGAGCCGCGGCCGTAGAGGGTCTCGACCAGCTCGCCGGGCACGTTCGCCCGCTCGGCGACGATCCTTCGTGCCGACAGGACGTCGTTCAACATTCGCTCGCCCACGTCGTCCAGGGCATCCAGCCGTTGCGAGGAGTCGAAGCTCCAGGCGAACGGGTGGAAGTAGAACCGGGAGGCCGGTGCGCAGGTCCGGGTTGCCCCGGCGAGGAAAACCGGGACCCCCATGCTGTCGACGTGCCCGCACGCGTGCATGTGAACCGGCTGGGGCAGGGAGCGTAGGAAGTTGTAGAGGGCCAGCCCCTCCCGGGTGTCGCCGCCCTCGGTGGAGAACAGGATCGTGAGCGACTCGAAGTCCTCCTGCTCCAGAACCGAGGCAACGCGGGCCCGCAGGGCGTTCCCAGGGGTGGCCTTCAAAGGGCCGTTGAACACCAGTCGATAGTTCAGTCGAAGCCTCCAATTGAGTCCGGGCAGCGCCTACCGTAATCCATCCGTCGTTGGGCCACAGTTGCGCCTGATAATCTTTGGCACTTGGACCTACTCGAATACCAGGGCAAAGAGCTGTTTCGCAGGTGGGGTTTGGCGGTGCCTGAAGGTCATGTGGCGAGCACACCCGAGGCTGCGGCAGGGGCCGCGCGGGCAATGGGGCCCGTGGTAGCCGTCAAGGCCCAGGTACGGATAGGGGGCCGCGGCAAGGCCGGCGGGGTGAAGGTCGTTTCGAGCCCCGAGGATGCCGAAAAGGCAGCCGAGGCGATCCTCGCTCTCACCATCAAGGGATACCCGGTGCTGGAGGTCCTGGTCGAGGCCGGCGTGGACATCGCAAGCGAGTCCTACTTCTCCATCCTTCTCGACCGCACGACCAAGACCCACCTGGCAATCGCCTCCTCGAAGGGCGGCATGGACATCGAAGCGGTGGCCGCCGAGACGCCCGACGCGATAACCCGGGTCTTTGTCGACCCGTTGATCGGCCTCCAGACGTTTCAGGTGAACAAGATCCTGGCCGGTCTCGGCATCCCAGCCGCCTCCCGCCGGCAGGGGGCCGACGTGGTCCGCCGGCTGTACCGGCTGTACACCGAAGCCGAGGCGACTCTCGTCGAGGTCAACCCGCTCATAGTCACCGGGTCGGGCGACGTGATGGCCCTGGATTCCAAGGTCTCGCTGGACGACTCGGCGCTTTTCCGGCACCCCGAGCTGGCCGTCTACGCCGCCCACAAGGGGTCCGATTCCCAGGAGTCGAAGGCCGTGGAGCAGGGTCTTTCCAACTATGTGGCGCTCGACGGCGACGTCGGCATCATCGGGAACGGCGCCGGACTGGTAATGTCCACACTGGATCTGGTTGATCAAGTGGGCGGCAAGGCCGCCAACTTCCTCGATGTCGGTGGGGGAGCCGATGCGAAGGTCCTATCGAGCGCCCTGCAGCTCATCCTGGCGGACGGCAGGGCCAAGTCGGTGCTGGTGAACATTTTCGGGGGCATCACCCGCTGCGATCTGGTCGCAGAAGGAGTGGTCGACGCCCTCGGCGCAGTGGAGGTCAAAGTTCCTATAGTTGTCAGGCTGGCCGGAACGAATGCGGAGGCAGGTCGCCGCATCCTGAGTGAGGCCGGGCACCCGATGCTGGTCCCTGTGGAGACCATGCTCGAGGGGGCCGAAAAAGCGGTGGAGGCTACACGATGAGGATTTTCCTTGGTGGTTCCAAGGGGTTGGTGTTGTACGAGGACGAGGAGCTCACCCAGCTCCACAGCGAGCCGCTTCTCAGCGCGGTCAGGCCCAGCTCCAATCGACTGGTTGCAGGCACCGACTCCGGGTCGATCCTCGTCTACGAGGGCAACGGCGACGTCCGGGTGGCGGCCAAGGACCTGGGCCGGGGAGTGGAGGGCCTGGCGGTGGGGTGTGACGGCACGATCTTTGCCGGGCTGATCCCTGCAGCGATGTGGGTCAGCACCGACCAGGGCGACACCTGGGAGGAGCTCGACGCCTTCGGCAAGATCCCGAACGCAAGCTCCTGGCACGCGCCGTGGGAGACCCCGCTGGTGTCGGCTATCGCCACCCACCCCAAGGATCCGGGCACTGTCTTTGCCGGAGTCGAGGTAGGCGGCATCTACCGCAGCCGGGACGCAGGAAAGTCGTGGGCGGACCTCAACGCCCCGGTCTCCGACATCCACTCGATCCAGGTCTGCCCGGCCAAGCCGGAGCGGGTATACGTCACCACCGGGGAGGGGGGCTTCGTCTCCGACGACGAAGGCTTCGGCTGGCGGGCGATGGGGACCTCCAACAAGCGCCAGTACACGATGGGCCTGGCGGCCCACCCGTCCGAGGCCGACCGGGTGATCGTCTCCGCCGCCCAGGGCCCACCGCCGATGTGGGACGGACCCGACGGCGCCCAGTGCGACATCTACCTCTCCACCGACTCCGGCCGGCGCTTTCGCACGGTGGTCCGGGGGCTCGAAGGCGGCGTGCACCGAAAGGCGCTGGTCATCAACTCCAAGGTGCCCTCCGAAATCGTGTTCGGCACGTCAACCGGCCAGCTGTTCTACTCCAACGACGGAGGTGAGACCTTCGACGAGGAGGCCACCGACCTCGGGGACCTCAGGACCATAGTTTTTGCCTAGGTGAGCATCTTCATCGACGAGAACACCCGCGTTCTCGTCCAGGGGCTCACCGGGGAGCAGGGCCGCTTTCACGCCGCCCGCATGGCCGAGTACGGCACGAATATCGTGGCGGGGGTCACCCCGGGCAAGAGGGGGCAGCAGGTCGACGGGGTCCCGGTCTTCGATGCGGTGGAGGATGCCGTGGCGGCAACCGGCGCCAACGTCGCCGTGATCTTCGTCCCTGCGCCCTACGCCACCGACGCGATCCTGGAGTCCGCCGCCTCGAACGTCCCGCTGGTGATCTGCGTCACCGAGGGCATCCCGGTCCACGACATGGCCCGGGTGTACAACCATCTCGACTGCGGCCGGCCCACCAGCCGCCTGATCGGGCCCAACTGCCCCGGCGTTATCTCTCCCGGCAAGTCGAACGTGGGCATCATCCCGGGGTCGGTCGCGAGCCCGGGAGGGGTCGGCCTGGTCTCCCGCTCCGGCACGCTCACCTACCAGATCATG
>DASTUJ010000176.1 GCA_035759705.1 Actinomycetota bacterium
GCGGGAGGCGGACGGGCTGGCGATGTCCAGCCGCAACCGGCGCCTGGGCCCTGAGGACAGGAGAGAGGCGGCAGCCCTGTACGAGGCTCTTCAAGCTGCGGCAACGAGCGGGAGGCCGTCTGCCGCCGGAGTGGTGGCGGCCGCCCGAGCGGTGCTCGACCAGCACCCGGCGGTAAGGGTGCAGTATCTTGAGGTGGTCCACCCGCAGACGTTCGAACCCGTGGACACCGTTTCCTCCGAGGCGCTGATCGTCGTGGCGGCGCAGGTTGGATCGGTAAGGTTGATCGACAACTGCATCGTCGGGACCGCTCAGCGGCCTGAACGGAAGGAAGAGCGATGAGACGCACCATGATGCACGGCAAGATCCACCGGGCGGTCGTCACCGACGCCAACGTCGACTACATCGGCAGCATCACCCTCGACCCGGACCTCATGGACGGCGCCGGCATCCTGGAGAACGAGCAGGTGCACGTGGTCGACGTCGACAACGGCGCCCGCTTCGTCACCTACGTGATCACCGGCGACCGGGGCTCCCGCCAGGTCGTCGTCAACGGCGCCGCCGCGCATCTGGTCACACCGGGCGACCGGGTCATTGTCATCGCCTACGCCGAGATGGAGGACGCCGAGGCCCTGGCGCACCGGCCCAACGTCGTGCAGCTCGACGGAGTCACCAATGCCCCACTCCTAGTTCACTAGCCGTGTTACTTGCGGTCGACGTCGGCAACACCCAGACCCACATGGGGGTCTTCGACGGCGAAAACCTGATCGCCCAGTGGCGTACCCGCACCGAGAGGGCCCGCACCGCCGACGAGCTGGCTTTGACCTTCCGCCAGCTACTTTCGATGAACGACCTGTCGTTTCCGGCCCAGATGGAAGCCGTCGTGATCTCGAGCGTCGTCCCCCCGCTGACCGCCGCCCTGCGGGAGATGGTGGAGCGTTACTTCGGGTTTGCTCCCGTGGTCATCGAGCCGGGGACCAGGACCGGCATGCCCATCCTCATCGACAACCCCGGTGAGCTGGGGGCGGACCGCATCTGCAACTCGGTGGCCGCCTACGCCCTCGCCGGCGGGCCGCTCATCGTCATCGACTTCGGAACCGCCACCACCTTCGACGTCATCGGCCAGCGGGGAGAGTACCTCGGCGGGGCGATCGCCCCCGGAGTCCAGGTATCCGCCGATGCGCTCGCCCAGGCGGCCGCCCGCCTGCCCCGGGTCGAGCTGCTCCCGCCCCGGTCCGTGATCGGGAAATCGACCATCGAGTCCGTGCGTTCCGGCGTCCTGCTGGGGGCGGCCGCGATGGTCGACGGAATGATCGACCGCATCCGAAGCGAGATGAAAGGGGAACCGCAGGTGGTTGCGACCGGCGGCCTGGCGCCGCTGGTGCTGGAGCACTGCACCACCAAGGCCGGCTTCGAGCCGACCCTGACCCTCGCGGGATTGCGTATCCTCTACGAACGTAATGTCTGAAACCCCCGAAAGCACACCTGAGGCGCCCGAGCGCGCCGCCGACCACCTCAAAGCCCGCCGGGACAAGCTGGATTCGCTGGTGGCCGCCGGTGAGGACGCCTTCAAGGTCATGTTCGAGCGGACCCACAAGATCGGCGAGATCGAGCCGCTGGTGCCGGACCTCGAGGCCGGGGGCGAGAGCGACCTGAAGGTCCGCATCGGGGGCCGGCTGATGGCGTTCCGGCGCCAGGGCAAGCTGGTCTTCGCCGACGTCGCAGACGACTCGGGCAGGATCCAGCTGCTGGCCCAGGCCAACCGGCTGGGAGACCGCTTCGCGCGGCTCGAGGACCTGGACATCGGCGACTGGGTCGGCGCCTGGGGGCCGGTCATCCGGACCCGGCGCGGGGAACTGTCCGTTGCCCTGGAGGGCTTCGACATCCTCACCAAGGGGCTGCGGCCGCTCCCGGAGAAGTGGCACGGCCTGAAGGACGTCGAGGGCCGCTACCGCCAGCGCTACCTGGACCTGATTGCCAACCCCGAGGCCCGTACGGTCATGAAGGCCCGCTCCAGCGCGATCGCGTTCATGCGCAACTGGCTGCAGGAGCGCGGGTTCATCGAGGTCGAGACCCCCATGCTTCAGCCGATCCACGGCGGCGCCCTGGCCAAGCCCTTCACCACGTATCACGAGGCCCTCAACATGCAGCTGTTCCTGCGGGTGGCCCCCGAGCTGTACCTGAAGCGCCTGGTGGTCGGAGGAGTCGAGCGGGTCTTCGAGATCAACCGCAACTTCCGCAACGAGGGCGTGTCGGTCCGCCACAACCCCGAGTTCACGATGCTCGAGGCCTACCAGGCGTTCGCCGACTACAACGACATGGCGGAGCTGCTCGAGAACATGGTCTCCGAAACGGCCCAGGCCACCTGCGGGACGATGAAGGTTCCCTACCAGGGCGAAATCCTGGATCTCACGCCCCCGTTCCGCCGAGCCCGGATGATCGACCTGGTCGCGGAAGCCGGCATCGACGTCGAAGGGGACCTGGCCGCCGAGTGCGCGCGGGTGGGCGTCAAGGTCGACCCGGGCTGGTCGTGGGGCAAACTCCTGCTCGAGCTCTACGAGAAGAAGGTGGAACGCAACCTGGTCCAACCGACCTTCGTCATGGACTTCCCGAAAGAGGTGTCCCCCCTCGCCCGCCAGCACCGCAGCGACCCCCGGTTCACCGAACACCTCGACCTGGAGATCGCCGGCATGGAGGTGGGCGTCGCCTACTCGGAGCTGACCGACCCCATCGACCAGCGCCGCCGCTTCGAGGCCCAGCTGGACGACTCTGACGAAGAGGCCCACATGATCGACGAGGACTTCCTGAAGGCCCTGGAGTACGGCATGCCGCCGACCGGCGGCCTGGGGTTCGGGATCGACCGGTTCCTTATGGTGTTGACCGACCAGGCGTCGATCCGTGAGGTGATCCTGTTCCCGGCCCTCCGCCCGGAGGACGGCGTAACCCAGCCGGCCCCCGACAAGCCGAAGGCCACCAGCGGAGACACCGCCGCGATCGCCGACCTGAAAGCCGCCATCCAGGCGTCGATTCCCGAAATCGCAGAAGCGGTGGTGGCCGCCATGCCGGAGATCGGAACCGCGGCCGCCAAGCGGGCCGCCGAGATTGCCGCCCGGCGGGCCGCCGACACGCCCTCACCGTCCAAGACCTCCCGTACCGCCGCGCACGACCCGGGTCAGATTCCACAGCTCCTGGTTGTCGGCACCGGCAAGGTCGCTTCTGCTCTGGCCGGCCTCGCCGAACGCAGCGGCTTCCACGTGCGGGTGGCCGCCGGGCCGGACGCCTACAGTGTCGGTGAGTTCGAGGGCGCCGACGAGGTCATCGTCACCCCGGAGCCCCAGGACGTCGAGGCCCTGCGGCCGGACGCCAACACCTACGTGGCAATCTGCAGTGAGGTGAACGAGTTTTCCGAGGCGGTCCTGCAGACCCTGATGGGGACCGACGTGCCCTACCTGGGCGTGATGCTGAAGAAGGGCAAGGCGGCCGCCGCCTTCAAGCGACTCGGCAAGCTCGGCTTCGACGAGCAGAAGATCGCCCGGGTCCACATGCCCATCGGCCTGGCGCTGCGCAGCCAGAGCCCGGAGGAGATAGCAATCAGCATCCTGGCGGAGATAGTGAGCGTCCGGCGAAGCGACGGCTCGGTAGCCGCCGGAGGCTAAACGGCCGGTGGGCCGGCGACCGGCCAATCGAACGCCCGAAGGGCCTCGACAATTCGGTCCCGACTCCCATTGTCGACGGGCAACCGGAAAACCGCTTTGCCCTCGCGGTTGAACGCAACCAACTGAACCTGGGACCTACGCTCCTCAAACCGAACTCGTGAAACCTCCCGCTTCCCAATGCTGCGATCCGACCCGCCACCCTCCCGCGTCAACGCGTCCCTGGAAACAACCAGCGCCCAACCTGGTCTGGTGGCGCCGCGCAGCCGCAGCTTCCACAACACCAGGTAGATCGGGAACCCGACCGCGAACGCCTGGATCGCCGGGCGGTAGAACGCAGCCCCCGCGAAGAGGATCGCAAAGGCGAAGAACCATCCTATGAACGTCCGGTTGACGGCGGCGGCGGTTCCTTGGGCAAAGGTGATGCGCACCGGCGCCTGGTCGTCCATCGGCTCATTGTCGCAATAGGGAATGAATAGGTTCGGAGGCTCGTTTAACCGTGTAGCGGCAAAGACGCATTAACATTGCTAAGTAAACAACTTACGCCTGAGCAACCGCACGGATACCCATGGACCGCGGTCGCCAGTGACAGGCCAAGTGTGCACGCTGGAAGAGCTCCCGCTTAAGAGGAGCCGCCACTCGGCCGATAACTCTCCGCGCGCCTGTTTTCGCGATTTCGAGCACGGGTTTTAGTGAGGGTCCAGCGGTCTATAATCAGTGACGGAACCGACTATTTTAGCCAGATGGTTCCCGGGATGGAGTGATTGCCATGTTCGAAAGATTTACCGATAGGGCCAGGCGCGTTGTCGTGCTTGCCCAGGAGGAAGCCAGGCTTCTCAACCACAACTACATTGGCACCGAGCACATCCTGCTGGGCCTTATCTCCGAGGGAGAGGGCGTAGCTGCGAAGGCACTCGAGTCCCTGGGTGTATCGCTGGACTCTGTTCGGTCCCAGGTTGAAGAGATCATCGGCACCGGTTCGTCTTCTCCCCAAGGGCACATTCCGTTCACGCCCCGGGCAAAGAAGGTCCTGGAACTCAGCCTGCGGGAAGCACTGCAGCTGGGCCACAACTACATCGGCACCGAGCACATCCTGCTCGGCCTCATCCGCGAGGGTGAAGGCGTGGCCGCCCAGGTTCTCCAGAAGCTCGGAGCCGACCTCGGCCGGGTCCGCCAGCAGGTCATCCAGCTTCTGAGCGGCTTCGGGCCGTCCCAGGAGAAGGGATCGTCCGGCGGCGGCGCAGGCGCAGGTGAAGGCGCAGCATCCCCCGGTGGATCCCCGATTCTCGACCAGTTCGGCCGCAACCTGACCGCGCTGGCCTCCGGCAACAAGCTGGACCCGACCATCGGCCGGGACAAGGAGATCGAGCGGGTCATGCAGGTGCTGTCCCGCCGTACCAAGAACAACCCCGTCCTGATCGGCGAGCCCGGTGTCGGCAAGACCGCCATCGTCGAGGGCCTGGCGACCAAGATCGTTGCCAACGAGGTTCCCCAGACGCTCAAGAACAAGCAGATCTACACGCTTGACCTCGGGGCCCTGGTTGCCGGTTCCCGCTACCGCGGTGACTTCGAGGAGCGCCTGAAGAAGGTCCTCAAGGAGATCCGCACCCGCGGCGAC
>DASTUJ010000177.1 GCA_035759705.1 Actinomycetota bacterium
GTGAAACGATCGCCGGAAGGCGTGTCGGAGGCCAGCAGCCTGCGTCCGGCGGCGGAAGAACGGACGTCGGAGGAGCCGGTGCTCGCCAGCAGGGTCCCCGAGGGCAGGCGAACCAGCGCGCTCACGTTGCCGGGCAGCGGGGTGGTGGAGAGCCAGTCCCGGGAGGCGGCCTCCAGATCGGCCGGGGCGGCCACCCGGGCTCCCGGGCCGCTCTCGAACAGCTCGACTGTGTTGACCAGGTCCCGGTCCAGCTCCCGGATCAGCTGCTGGCGGGTCAGGTACACCACCAGTGCGGCGACGATCATCAGTGCCGCCACCACCACCAGCGTGTAGATGCTGAGGAGGCGGAACGCCAGGGAGGTGTTTCTAGTCGTCTTCGCCACGAAGATCCGAGTCGATCGAGCCGGAGCCCGAGTTCTCCGAGCCGCTCCCGGAGTTGCGGGAGCCCCTGCCCGAGTTGTCCTCCCGATCCTCGGTTGGGGCGGGCGCCGGGACCGTCGCCTGTTCCTCGGCCGAGCCGCTGCCGGAGGAGTCTTCGTCCTTTCGGTCGCCGCCCTTGTCGTCCCACGACTCCACGTGCCGGGAGACTTTCTCCGGGTCGCCGGGAAGGCCTACCGGCGGGGTCGGGGTGGCCACCGGTGCGTCGCTCGTCAAGTTGATGGTGTCCGACTGGGCGGCCGAGGGGACCCGGCCGACCACTCCGCTTATCGCCAGGCCCAGGACGAACGCTGCGAGCACCGCGGCGCCCACCGCAACCTTCACGACGCCTCCTTCGCCGGCACGAACCGGTAGCCGGTGCCCCGGACGGTGTCGATGCGGGTGGAGCCGATCTTCCGGCGCAGGGCGGCCACGTGGACGTCGACCACGTTGGAGCCCGGGTCGAAGTCGATGCCCCACACGATGCGCAGAAGTTGCTCCCGGGACAGGACCTGGTTGGGGTGCTGGGCCAGGGTTCCCAGAAGGGCCAGCTCCCGGGCCGACAGCTGGACCTCTTCCCCGTTGACGAAGGCCCGGTGGGTGACGAGGTCAACTGTCACGTCGCCCGAGCGTACGGTAGTTGACTCGTCCGTGTTGCGCAGGCGGGCCCGGATGCGGGCGGCGAGCTCCTCGATGGCAAAAGGCTTGGTGACGTAGTCGTCGGCGCCGGCCTCCAATCCGCCCACCTTGGACCCTGTGTCGTCCAGGGCGGTGAGGGCGATCACCGGCAGCCGCGGCTTGACGGCCCGGATCTCCTGGAGCACCTGCAGCCCGGACTTGCCGGGGAGCATGAGGTCCAGGAGCACGACGTCGGACTGCAGCTTGATGGCCAGTTCCACGCCGGAAACGCCGTCGGAGGCACAGGTGATCACGAACCCGCGAGGGGTGAGTCCCCGCTCCACGACCTCCTGGATCCGGGGATCATCCTCGATCAGCAGCACGCGAGTTGCCATGGGCCTCCATTCCGTCCCGCTACCCAGGATGCAACAGATCCGTGATGAGAAGGTGATGCCCACATGAAGGAATCTTCATCCTTCAGCCCATCATCGACCCGGTTCTGTCGTACCGGGGATCTACTGTCTGAGGAAGTCGAGACTTTCCCAGATCGGAATGGATATGGGCAATCCCCTGGAAAGAAGCCGGCCGGCTCTGGAAGTCGTCGGGAAGCCGCAAGATCAGGCCATCGTTCGAGCACGCCGCGTGCTGACGGCTCGCCACTACTCCAAGCGGACCGCAGAGTCGTACCGGCACTGGATCGAGCGCTTTCTGATCTTCCACAATTGGGCGGATCCGCTGGACTCAGGTAAATGCGTTTCTGACCGAGCTAGCGGTGAGCAAGAAGATCGCGGAGTCAACCCAGAACCAGACCGTCGTCGCCTTGTTCAGATTGGCCGTGTTTGGACTCATCCTGTACGGCGTGTGGGCGGTCATCGTAACGATGATGTTCCCGAACTGATGGCGTGTCATCACGTGCCGCTGACACGCGGTCAGTTAGCTAGCCCCTTGGCGATTAGTAAACTCTGAGGCGAAATGCGACCCCTTCGGTATTCCATCAACGTCACCTTGGACGGGTGCTGCGATCACCGTGGAATCGTCCCGGACGAAGAACTCCACCGTCGCGCGGCCGAGAACATTGGGCGGGCCGATGCCCTGCTTTTTGGCCGGGTGACCTACCAAATGATGGAGGAAGGGTGGCGCTCTCCGGCGCAGGCGGGAGCCAGGCCGGAATGGATGGAACCCTTCGCCCGGACGATCGACGCGGCAAAGAAGTACGTAGTGTCAAGCACCCTGGACCAGGTCGATTGGAACGCGGAGCTCGTGCGCGGCGATCTGCGGGAGGCCGTTCTGCAGCTCAAAAGCGAGCCGGGTGAGGGACTGTTCACTGGAGGCGTGAAGCTCCCGCTGGCCTTGACGGAGATGGGATTGATCGATGAGTACGAGTTCGTGGTTCACCCCAGGCTGGCGGGTCATGGGCCGACGTTGTTCGCCGGGCTATCGAAGCCTGTCGACTTGAAGCTCGTAAGCCGGCTGGAGTACGGCTCGGGGGCGGTGGCGATGCGGTATGTGCCGAGAAGCTAAGCGTCCGTCGAGGCGCTTGCCCCGAACATTCTGATGAGGTCATGGTCCGCTCTCACGAGTTCCGAACGGAGGTCACATGAGGCGAGTTACTGGGATCGGCGGCATCTTCTTCAAGGCCAAGGACGCTCCGTCACTGCAGGCGTGGTACAAGCGGCACCTGGGAATCGACGTCCAGGACTGGGGCGGAACCGCCTTCACCTGGACCGACGACGAAGGCAAGCCGGTTGGCGGAACAACCATCTGGTCCATCGGCCCGGAAGAAGGGGATCTGTTTGCACCTAGCGCCGCTCCCTTCATGGTCAACTACCGAGTGGAAAACCTCCACGCTTTGGTCAAGGTCTTGAAGGAAGAAGGCTGCAGCGTGCTCGAGAAGATTGACGAGTCCGAGTTCGGCAAGTTTGCCTGGGTCATGGATCCAGAGGGGAACAAGGTCGAGCTGTGGCAGCCGCCGGAAGGCCAGTGAGCAGGCCAGTTACTCACGCATGATTCTCCCCAAGAACCGCGACCCTCGTTTCGTCACTATCCGACGCGGCGGGACGCTCACGGACCGGGACCATCGGCTTCTTGCTTTGTGGGCCGCGGCGTGCGCGGAGCACGTTTTGCACCTATTCGAGTCGGCGCAACCCTCCGACAAGCGCCCCCGTCAGGCAATCGATCGGGCTCGGGCGTGGGTGCGCGGGGAGATCTCGATGTCCGAGGCGCGCGCCGCCGGGGGCCACGCGAACGCGGCCGCCAGAGATTTGGGCGGGGCATCTAGGGAGGCCGCATTCGCTGCCGGCCAGGCGGCCGTGGTAGCGCATGTCGCAGCACACGAGCTCGGTGCGGCGGCCTACGCCATCAAGGCGGCGCGTTCGGCTGCGGCTGAGGGTGAGGAAGAGGACGCGGCCCGGCTCGAGTGCCGGTGGCAGAGGAAACAGCTGCCGGAGGCGATTCGCGAGCTCGTTCTTGACGACCAGCGGCTCAGAAACGACATCTGCTGGTATGTGTTCGACTGCTGACGGGATGTCGAGCGCAAGCCGGTAGGTGCACACTCCCGGGCTTGGAAGAGCGGGCACGCAGTGGTTTCGAGCGCATGTGAGTTACTTCAATCAATTCGACCCACCCGCTTACCAAATCATGACTCTCTGAACCAGACGGTTCCCGCCGGCCTGCACTTGCGGACACGTAAGCGTCGAGCCCTTTAGGGAGAGCCGGGGAACCGTCCCCCTCGAATGCGGAAGCGCGCACACTGGTGAGGATTCGGGCACATTGGCAGTCACCGCCGAGTCCGGCGGGGCTGAGAGATCTAGTCCATGCAAAATCTCGACATCTTCCCGACGGAATAGACGAACTGCCGGGCTAGCCTTCACTTCGAACATGACTTCTCGCTCGTTTGGATAAGAAGGGAACCTGAGAATGATCAACCCAACAAATGCGTACAAACTGGGCCTTGGCGCAGCAGGTGCGTCGGCATTCATCCTTTTTTGGCTGGCCGCCGGTGTTGGGATCATCGGTGCGGACGGCGACCGCGCCAACATGATGTATCTGGGGGTGCTGGCGGTAGGAATCATCGGCGCCCTCATCGCTCGCTTTCGACCGCTTGGGATGGCGCGCACGCTGGTCGCGATGGCGGCCGCTCACGCAGTGGTCGGGCTGATCGCGCTTGTCGCCCAGCTCGGCGAGCCGTACAGCGGACCGCTCGAGATCCTGGGCTTGACCGGGTTCTTCATCGTGCTCTTCACCGGTTCGGCGTGGCTGTTCCGTCAGGCTGCGCTCGGCCGATCCGAGCAGACCACGGCATAGTCCGCACCGAATCCAGCACTCCGGCGTTCGCCCCCGCCCGGGTGCCGGGGCGTGGTATTGCGTTCGGGCGCCCGTCGCCAAAATGGGTAGTTTTCCCCCCACACCTGAGGCTGTTTGCCCCTTGGAAGCGCCGCCTGGCAGGAACAGGATGTAGGGGCCCCGGCGGGGGGCAGGCTGACCGACGGCAGGGAGCGTTGCGATGGCAGGCAGGGACAAGTCGAAGGACGGGTTCCGCAACCGTATTGAGTTGGGTATCCTCACCAGCTGCAAGCCGCTGTGGGGTGCGGTTCAACGAAATGAACGCTCCCGAAGCTTCGCCAACAAGTTCTTGATCAACAACGCAGCCCAAAAGATTCCCCCCCGGCCCTACCCGTTCAGCGCAAAAACGCCTTACACGTCGTGGGACTCGCTGATCGACCGCAACTACGCCGGCCTCCACCTGCCGCCGCTCAACTTCAAGCCCCTGACGGACGAACCCCACCTGAAGATCACCCTCTCGCCGGTGGGCGACTTCGAAAGCAAGCTGCCCGGAGACGAGGCGCTGACCGATCTGTTCACCCGCCGGGGCGCGGGTACGCAGTCCTTGAAGTCGACCGTTCTGTTCCCCCACTTCGTGCAGTGGTTCGCCGATGGGTTCCTCCGGACCGACCGGACGAACAACAGGAAGGTCACGTCCAACCACCACATCGACCTGTGCGGCGTCTACGGGCTACGCCCCGAGCACACCATGCTGCTGAGGTCGTCGAAAGAGCCCGGCCGGCTCAAGTCCCAGATGATCAACGGCGAGGAGTACCCCGAGTACGTCAACCACGAGTCGAGACAACCAAAACTCGAGTTTCAGGGGCTGCCCCACCTGCAGCGCTCCCCGGGAGGAAAGGCCCTTTCCGGCTGGGACCTGGACGACGAGCGCAAACGAACGCTGTTTGCTATGGGCGCCGAAATCGAGCGATCCAACGTCCAGCCGGGCTACGCCATGTTCAACATCCTCTGCCTGAGAGAGCACAACCGGCTGGTCGGGCTTCTGGAGAGGTCCTACAACGGCTGGGACTCGGACCGTTTGTTTGAAACAGCCCGCAACATCGCCACCGTGGAGATCATGAAGATCGTGATGGAGGAATACATCAACCACATCACTCCCTACCACTTCAAGTTCATAACCGACGCAGGGCGCTACACCAAGTCCAGGTGGTACCGGCAGAACTGGATGACCGTGGAGTTCAACCTGGCCTACCGCTGGCACAGCATGCTGCCCGACAGACTGAACCACCGGGGGGTGGCCATGGAGTTGAGCGAGACCCGCTACAACAACCCGATGATCACGAACCACGGCCTGGGCAGCATCTTTCAGGATGCCTCGACCCAAAAGGCAACGGACCTCGGGCTCCACAACACCGCCAATGTCCTGGTTCCGGCCGAGCTGGCCGGCGTTAGGCTCGGCCGGGACAACAAGCTGAGGCGCTACAACGACTACCGGGAGCTCCTCAAGTACCCGAGGGCCACCAGCTACGAACAGATCAGCAGCAAACCGGAGGTGATCAGAAGCCTGGAGAAGCACTACGGCAAGGATGTCGACAACCTGGAGCTCTACGTCGGGATGCACGCCGAGGACCTGCGGAAGAACTCGGCGCTTCCGCCGATGATCGGACGGCTGGTGGGTATCGACGCCTTCTCGCAGGCATTGACCAACCCCCTTCTGGCGGAGAACGTGTTCAACAAGGAAACCTTCACCCCCGTCGGGTGGGAGGAGATCATGAGCCTGTCAACGCTGTCCCAGCTGGTGCACCGCAACCTGCCGGAAGGCCAGGAGTTCACCGTGAGCTTCCGGAACGCAGACTGGAAGCCGGCCGGACACCTGAGGGGCTGATCTACTACTGGGAGTCTGTTCCCAGCTCCAGAACCGTCCCTTCCGTGGCCGCCTCAACCGTTAGGCCCGACTCCAGAGACCCGACGATCTCGGTCAGCTCGGTGTCGGTACGGCTCGGGTCGTGGTGGAACAGCAGCAGGCGCTTCGCTTTGCATACCTCCGCCAGGCCGACGGCGTAGTCGATGGTCGAGTGGCCGAAGTTCGATCGGCTGGGAAACTCGGACACCGTGTACTGGGCGTCGTGGATCATCAGGTCGACCCCCTCGCACAGCCGGTAGGCGGTCTCGTGGTACTCGCCGTGGCCCTCGGGCCCGGGGCCGAACTGGATCGGGTGGTGGTCCGACAGGTAGGCGAGGGTCGACACTCCGTCGGTCACCCTGAAGCCGAAGGTCCGGCCGCCTTTGTGGGGGATCTCCAGGGCGGTGACCTCGAAACCCTCGATTGTGTGGTCCCCGGCCTCCAGCTCGCCGACCCGCCAGTCGCCCCGCAACTCGTTGATCCGAACCGGGAAATGCGGCGGCGACATGAACCGGTCCATCAGTTCCTCGGGGCTGACGCCCTGCGCCGGCATCAGCACCCGGACCCGGGAGTCGGGACGGTCGCCGGCCGAGAAGAAGGGCAGCCCGTGGGTGTGATCCCAATGCAGGTGGCCCAGCAGGATCGTCCCGCGGAACGGCCGGCCGTTCATCACCCTCGTCAGGTTCTGCAGACCGGTCCCGCCGTCCAGCACCAGCTTCGGGCCTTTTCCGTCCCTGGCCAGGGCGACACACGAGGTGTTCCCACCGTATTTGACGAACTCCGCCCCCGGGGCGGGTGTGCTGCCCCGAACCCCGCAGATCGGTACCTGCACCCGGCCCTCAAGCTTCCTCCCGTTTGTGGCCCTCGGCGAGCTGCTTCAGCACCTCCGGTTCTATCTGGTCGCCCGGCACCGCCGCCACCCGGCAGTCGGTGACCGCTGCGAGGGTCGAGGTCCGGTAGCCCTTCTCGATCACCGCCCGCTCCCCGAGGACCGCCCCCGGGCCGACCTCGGCGATGCGCTCGCCGTCGACCTCGATGCGCAGCACGCCGTCCAGGAGAAGGAACAATTCGTGACCCGGCTCGCCCTGGGTGACCAGCGCATCGCCCTTCTTGACGACCCTGATCTTTGGCTTGGCGCCTCCCTTCATGATCCTGCCGGACAGCTCCCTCTCCAGAGCGGTCTCGACTGCGGTGACCAGTGCCGGCGACTCCTCGTCGCCCCACGGCGTGTGCTTGCCGAACGCCTCCCGCATCCAGTTCTCGAAGTTGATCAGGCCCGACTTGGCCGCCAGCTTGCCGTCTTCGTCGTAGACCCAGTGGCGGGGGAAGCTGCTGGCGCCGACGAGCTCGTGCTCGACCGAGCCGTCGGCATGGATGGTCAGAGCCAGCGTGGTCCAGGCCAGCGGCGCAGCGAACTGCACGTACGGCTTGCGGCGCACCCGGCGGGGGGCCGGCATACCGGTCCGGCCTCCCGCCGACTGTACGAAGCGAACCGAGTCGCCCTTGACCTCGGGGTTGCGCTGCAGGTCGGGCAGCGGCACCGCCGGAACGGTGACGCCCGCCGGGCCGAGCTTGATGGTCGTGGAGCCGATCAGGCCGCCGCCGGAGTACCCGTAGGAGTCGATTTTGCCGTCCTTTACCTCCACCCACGCCTTCAGCTGGTTGGCGAACCGGAACCGGTCGGCGTCCCGGAGGGCGATCAGGTCGTCGACCACGTCGGGTGGGGCGGAGTCGTAGTGGGTCACGCCCAGGTCGAACGGAGCCTTCATGTACAGCACTCCCTGGATTGCTTCGGACGGTATCCAGGTGATAGATGTGACCGACGACTCTATACGCACGGCCTGCCTCCTCCTGCTCGTAATTTTGCCTACCCTACTGGACCTTCAGTTCGCCCTCCATGCCCGGGTCGTGGGGCTTGCAGTAGAAGCGGAACTCGCCGGCTTCGGCGTCGAACGTGATCTGCTTGGACTGCCCCGGGGCGATGCTTTCGTCTACCCCCAGTTCGTCCACGGTGAACGTGTGGCGGGCGGAGTCGTTGTTGGCCACGTACAGGCTGACCTCGCCGCTGCTCGCCGTGATGGTTCGCGGGCCGAACTCGAAGTTCTCCATGTCGACGATCAGGCTGCCGTCGGCCGGTGCGTCGCTCGTGACGCCGCCGGCGGCCACCAGGGACCCTCCGATCGCTGCGACCACGAGGAGCACGCCGGCCACCGCGGCGACCCTGGGGAATGCGGAGTCGGCGTGCCGGCCTCGGGCGCTCCGGAACGCCGGAATGGTTGCGATGACCGCAAGCAGCCCGCCCACGGTTAACATCGTTACGGGAACAAAATCGGCGGGGGACTCGGGGTGCTTGATCGCATCCACGGTGAACGGGGCGTTCATAACAAGGAGGGCCAGACTGACCACCCCCAGCCAGACGATTCCGGTCTTTCGAGCGAAACGAAGCAGGACCAGCCCCACCAGGAACGGGGCGGCCATCATCGCCAGGAACGGCTCGAACCCTTCGGGGATCATCGGTAGGAGCGGTCCGGCGG
>DASTUJ010000178.1 GCA_035759705.1 Actinomycetota bacterium
TTGGGCTACGGGGGCGTCAGGCTCCTACCGATATTTCTACCTCTATATGTACTTGTTTGAGCGTGGCAGTTCGGGCACAGCAGCGCAAGGTTCTCCAGCCGGTTGTCGGTGTTTCGACCGTTGACATGCTCCAACTCCAAGGGTATGGGCTGTCCCCTCCACAAAGATCCCCCGCATCCTTCGCAAATCGGTTGCTTGAGGCCCTCCCGGAGAAGCCTCTTCTTGAGGTGCGATGATCTTGTGGTCGACCCATCCACCAGCACTTCAACAAGCGGCCGCGGCGGCCGAAGGGTAATTGACTGTCCCCTCGACCAGCCCTGTCCTCGGAAATGAGAGGTATCTAAATCCAGTTCGAGGATACGCGACTGAACGGTCTTGTAATTGCCTCCGGCAGGTCGCAACCCAATCGCCTTAAGCACTTGCGCAACGCTGAATGCTTCCGGAACGGCTGTTCTCAGGTCGTCGTCCGTGTACTTGCGCTGCATCGCCATGTACACAGCTTAGAGACGACCACTGACATTTTTGAGGCGACTCCGTTACCCCTCCACCGGCACCTTTAACGGCGCCATGATCGCCTCCGACTCCTTCAGGATCTTGCCCAGCACGTCGAAGTCGATGTGCTCGAACTTCTTGAACCGGATGCAGGACTTGCCGATGTCCGCCTTCGGCATCTGGTCCTTGAAGCGCTCGGCCACGTACTGCTCGCCGTCACCGCCGGTGGCATAGACCGAAATGTAGGCCTTCCGGCTCGACAGCCCGATGATCGAGGCTTCGCCCTCCCGGCCGGTGGCGTACTTGTAGTGGTATCTGCCATAGCCGATCAGGTCCTTGCCGTACATGTAGGGCTGAAGATCCGGGACCGTCTTACGGATGAACGCGTGGATCTGCTGCAGGTCGGACCGCCGGGGCTCTTCTAATCCGTCGATGTACGCCTGCGCTGCCTCTGCTCCCGAAATCGGATCCTCTCCGGTCAAACTGAGGTCAGGCTACTTCAGGTTGCCGAGGTGCTTCCAGATCGGGACACCGCTGGACTGGGTGGTGGCGTAGTCGTAGAAGCTGCCACCGATGCCCACCTGGTTGGTGGCGGCGACGTATCCGACCACCTCGGCCTCGGTGACGCAGTCGGCGATGCCGCCCACCGGGTGGATCGGCCGGTCCGACCCCATGTAGCTGCGGGTTAAGGAGACGACCTCCCGGATGTAGGCGTCGGCGTCGTACTGGGTGCCGCAGCCGCCGTTCTTTGCTTTGGTGACGGTCCAGTACGCCATGGGAAGCACCACGTCGTAGTTCTTGGAGATCTCCCCCCACGGGAAGCCGGCGTGCCGCTCGGGCGCCCTCAGGTTGTTCTTGGCGTCGTCCACGATGGCCCCGATGGTTGCGTTCGGTAGCTGGGAACGCAGCCGGACGCTGTACTCGGCGACGCCGGCGTTGTAGCGGGCGGCGCTTCCTCCGACCTCTTCACGGGTCTCGATGTCCGGGGCGAACCCGTCGAACTGGTGGCCGCCGGGTGTCTTGTGCTCAAGCACCACGAGGCTGCGGCGGATGTCCCGGTCGAGGTTGCCGAAGCCGGGAACGTACCACCCGACGACCTTCAAACCCCGGGCATGTGCGGCCTCCAGGAAGGTGTTGACCGCTCCGACGTTGACGATGTCGTTGGGGTCCTTCCAGCGGCCGGTCTGCAGATAGAGGGTCTTGACGCCGCGATCGGCCATCACGTTGACCGCTTCGGGAATGTTCATGGTGTCCCGGATGGCGTAGTCGTAGATGTCCACCCAGGCGCCGAACCCGCGGTAAGGGTCGATGCTTGCCGTGCTCCGGGGGGCCGGCGCCGGTGCGGGCGCAGCTTTCGGTGCAACCGGGGCGGCTTTGGGTGCCGCAGCAGGTTTGGCCGCCGCCGGTGCAGGCGCCGGAGGAGCCGGAGCCGGGGCGGGAGCGGGAGGGGGCGGAGGGGGAGGTTCGCGGTGCAGCGGAACCAGTTCGTCGTCCACGTCGATCACCTTGGCGGACCCGCCCTTCGCCTGGGCGATGGTCTCGGTGGCGTCGCCGACGGACGCGCTCTTGTCCAGCATCACGACCGTGAGGCCTGCCAGGATCAATATCAGCAGGCCGACGACGGTGGTCGACACGAGCGGCAATTTGTGGCGCGTCAAGCGCTCAGAGTGTTTTGGCATGGGTTGGACAGTCTAGCGGAGTTACGTCCAGTTACAACGGACTAGGGTTCTTTAATCTCAACCTTTTCAATCGTAACCGGGTTCACGGGCGTAGATTGTTCCCCGCCGGCAGGTCCGGAGGTCGGCACCGCGTTCAGCTTGTCCACCGTCTCGAGCCCCGAGATGACCTTGCCCAGGATGGCGTAGTCGGGCGTCAGCCGGTCGGCGGCGGCGTCGCTGGGGACGATGAAAAACTGGCTGCCGGCGGTTCCGGCCTCCTCGTCGCCGCCTTTTGCCATGGCAACCGTGCCCCGTACGTACCGAAATCCCTCAGGAATCGCGTCGACGGTCTTCGTGTCCGGGCCGCCGGTGCCGTTACCCGCGGGGTCTCCACCCTGGATCGCGAAGTCCTTGACTATTCGGTGGAAGGTGAGTCCGTCGTAGAACCCTTCCTTGGCCATGGCCTGGAACGCAGCTGCGACGTTGGGAGAGGTGTCGGTCGCCAGCTCGATCTCGAGAGGCCCTTCAGAGGTCGTCATGACGGCCACCGGCTTGGGATCGGAGGGGTCGGCGGGAGTGGCGCTGGCCGCAGGCTCCGGGTCGTCGCCGCCCCGGTCGACAAAGAAGAGGGCTCCGATCACCACGACTGCTGCCAGGACACCGAGGATGCCGGCCGTCCGGCGCTTCTTCGCCAGGGCAGCTTTGCGCTCCTGCTCGAGCTTCAACCTGCGAAGTTCCTTCTGGCGCTGGCGCTTGGGGTTCGGCACGTTGTTCATCTTCAGTGGCCTCCTGGGAGCAGCACTCGAAGCTGCTTCGATGTCTGGTTACCAATTTCGGGTGGCCGCCCACCCAGGACCTGCTCGCAAATCAGCAAGCACGGCTTTTAGCGGTTCTTCACCGCTTCCGATCGGATTCTACTGTGCCGCCGGTGTGATACGTCCCGGGGACAACGGTAACGTCATCCGGGCAAGCCCCGATCGTCCAACCGGCCCATCAGCTGGAGCACCAAACCGTCCAGGATGTCCTTCTCCGATACCACGACCTGATCGAAGCTCCACCTGGCCAGGATGCGCGAAAGGATTGCCGCGCCGGCCACGATGACATCCGCCCGGCCTTCGGGCAGGACAGGAATCCGGGAACGCTCGGCCAGGGACATCCGGGCCAGGTTGCGGTAAAGCGCATCCAGCGACTCCCGCCGCAGGCTGGTCTGGTCCACCGACTCCGGCTTGTATCGGTCCAGCCCCAGGTGAATGGCGGCCAGGGTGGTCACCGTGCCCCCGAGGCCGACAAACACCGCCTCGGAGCCGTTCTGGATCTGGGCGTCGGCCCGCGACAGAAGTTCGTCGATCGCTGCCTCCATGAACAGGATCTCCTCGGTCGCAGGAGGGTCGGAGACCAGGTAGCGCTCGGTAAGCCGGACCGAGCCGATGTCCAGCGAGATCCGGCCGGCGATCTCCGCCGACGGGGTCCCCAGAACGAACTCGGTCGACCCGCCGCCGATGTCGCACACCAGGCATTGGGAGACCGCCAGGTCGCCGGTGGCCCCCCAGAACGACAGACGCGCCTCCTGGTCGCCCGTGAGCGCCACTGCGGGGGATCCGGAGAGCTTCCCGGCGGCCTTGAGAAAGTCGGAGGAGTTTTGCGCATCCCGCACGGCGCTGGTGCCGGCGACCTGCACCTTCTCGACGCCGAACTCGCCGCAGAGCGAGCAGAACTCGGCGATGGCGGCCAGGGTTCGCTTCATGGCGACTGGCTGTATGACCTTGCCGGAGTCGACCCCTTCGCCCAGACGCGTGAAGGTCAGCCTCCTATCCAGCTCCCGGTAGCCGGTGCCCTGCGCCTCGGCGATCAGCAGCCGCGTGGTGTTGGTCCCGACGTCGATGGCGGCGACCCTCATACGCACGGCCTCGTCGGGTCGACCCAGCCCAGTTCTTTCAGGACCTCGGCGCCGACCGGGTTGTCGCCCTCGACCAACTGGTGCGCGGTGTGGGCGTGCAGGCACTTCACCCGATCAGGCCCGCCGCCGGGGTGGGCGGTGGGGCCGAGGGCATCCAACGCGTTCCGTTTGGTGACGTACGCCTCGGTCGACCGGCGCAGAGCGTCGTGAAACTCGGGGTCTTCGACCAGGCGCCGGTTCAGGCCGGCCATCCAGCCGCCCGACTCCAGCCCGCCGATGGCTGACGACAGCTTGCGGCAGCTGAGCCAGTAGAGAGTGGGGAACGGGGTTCCGTCGTCCAGCCGGGGATAGGTTTCCAGGACCTGCGGTTTGCCGCAAGCACACCGGCGTGCGACCTTCCACTGCCCGCGCGGGGCGCGGCCGAGCTGAGCCTTCACGGACTCGAAGTCCTGCTCCGGATCTGGGGTCACTGAGATTAAAGGGGCGACGGCCGGGGTTGGGCCATGCAGTTGATTACTGGCGCTTTGAGTCCCGCTGCCTCCGGACGTCGGCCAGGCGCTCCTGAGATTCACGCATGAACCTCTTGAGCTTGGCTTCGAACTCAGGGTCTCTTCCTGAGCGGGCTCGGGTGGACTGCTCCTCCCAGGAGGGGTCTGCCTGCTTGATGGACAGATCGATCTTCCCATCCTCTTTGATGGCGACAACTTTGACGTTGACCTTGTCGCCTTCCTTCAGATGCTCCTTGATGTCCTTGACGTAGTTGCGGTCTACCTCCGAGATGTGAACCAGGCCTGTTTCGCCTGCTCCAATCTGTACGAAAGCTCCGAAGTCCGCTAGACGCGTGACCGTGCCTTCGACGATTGCTCCTACTTCTGCCAATCAACCCCCTAAATTAGATGCTTCGTGAATGGGCAATAAATCAACCCTAATCGTACCTTGATACCGACATAGACGGCACTTTACGCCTGGGAGGCGCCTATTCGTTGCCGATCAGGTCCTTGATCCACTCGGCCGTGCGCTGCCGGATCCCCTGGGGCTCGGGCTCGACATCGGAGACCGGCTTCAGCGGAGCGGGGGCCGGAACCACCACGTAGGCGGTCTCGCCGGGGCGAATCAAGCCAAGCTGTTCGCGGGCCAGCTTCTCCATGTACGCGATGTCGCTCAGCCGGTTCAGCCGTCCGGTCAGCTCGTCGTTGCGCTCCTGAAGTGCCGAAACCTTGGCCTCGACCTGGGCCAGCTGCTCCCGCTGCTGGAAAGCCTGGCGCGCCGGGGCCACCCCGGTCAGGGCCAGCGCTCCGACCACCAGGCCGAAGGCGCCCATCCGGAAGCGGGCCTTTAGGTGTTTTGGCGGCGCCATCTGGGGAACGCGTCGGTGCCCGCATACCGGGCGTCGGGGCCCAGCTTGGACTCGATGCGAAGAAGCTGGTTGTACTTGGCCACCCGGTCGCTACGGGCGGGGGCGCCTGTTTTGATCTGGCCGGCGTTGTAGGCGACCGCCAGGTCGGCAATGGTGGCGTCCTCGGTCTCCCCCGAACGGTGGCTGAGCATGGAGAAGTAGCCGTGGCGGGCGCCGAGCTTGATGGTGTGGGCGGTCTCGGACAGGGTGCCGATCTGGTTGACCTTGATCAGTATCGCGTTGGCGGCGTTGCGTTCGATGCCAAGCAGGACCTTCTCGAAGTTGGTGACGAACAGGTCGTCGCCCACCAGCTGGACCCGGTCGCCCAGGGCCGAGGTGATCTGCTGCCAGCCCTCCCAGTCCTCCTCGTCCAGCGGGTCTTCGATGCTGACGATCGGGTACTTGTCGAGCCAGCCGCGGAACAGCTCGGTCATCTCACCGGAGTCGAGCGTGAGCCCCTCGCCGGCGAGGTGGTACCTGCCGTCCTTGAAGATCTCGGACGCTGCAACGTCCATGCCCAGGGCGATGTCCTCGCCCGGGGTGTAACCGGCGCCCTCGATCGCCTCGATCAGCAGGGAGATGGCTTCCTCGTTGCTGCCGAGGTTCGGGGCGAACCCGCCCTCGTCGCCGATGCCGGTGGACAGGCCGTTGTTCAGGAGCACCTTCTTCAGCACCTGGTAGACCTCGGCCCCCATGCGCAGGGCCTCGGAGAACGAGGCGGCGCCGTGCGGGACGATCATGAACTCCTGGATGTCGACGTTGTTGTCGGCGTGGGCACCGCCGTTCAGCACGTTCATCAGCGGCACCGGCAGCAGGTTGGCGTCGGCCCCACCGAGGTAGCGGAAAAGCGGCAGGCCGAGTTCGTCGGCTGCGGCGTGGGCGACCGCCATCGAGAGGGCGGTGGTGGCGTTCGCGCCGACCTTCGACTTGTTGTCGGTACCGTCGAGCTCAACCATGAGGCGGTCGATGGCCCGCTGGTTCGTGACGTCCATGCCGACCAGGGCCGGGGCGAGGACCTTGTTCAGGGCGTCGACGGCCTTGCTTACTCCCTTACCGCCGTAGCGGTCGCCGCCGTCGCGAAGCTCCATGGCCTCGAACTTGCCGGTCGAAGCGCCGGAGGGCGCAGCGGCCCTGCCGAAACCGCCCAGGTCGGTGAAAACTTCGGCCTCGACCGTGGGATTGCCCCGGCTGTCGATTATCTCTCGTCCTATTACGGCATCAATCATGGCCAAGTTATAACTCCTTTAACAGCGCCCACGGCGCATATCGACTGTCGGCCCGCCCGGCCCGGCCCGTGGGAGGGGCGTGCCATGGGGGTTGGGTTCGGCGACGGGCTCCAAACGTTGGGACCGGCGGAAAGCCGAATCCAGCTTCAATTCGGTCCTGGGACGCCAACCGGGAATTGCGATGAACCTACAGCGTAGTTGAGAAAGGGCAGGGGCGAGTGCAGGCCGATCGGGAGTGGGGGCTATTCGACCGGAGCGCCGTCCTGGGCCGTCTGCATCAAAGCGTTGGATCGTCGCCTTAGGGCCCCCTCGGGGTCGATACCGGCGCTCCCGGCCAGGGCCACAACCTCCATCAGGAGATCGCCCACGGATTCCTCCGTAACCTCACCGCCCAGCGCCTCGGACAGCTTCGCCAGCCGCTCCGGCGAGGCGTCGAACTCGTGGCCCACGCCGGAAACCCTCCGCAGGACCTTGTGGGCGTACACCAGGGCGGGCAGGCCCTTGGGGAGGCCCTCGTCCAGCTTCGTCCGGCCCTTTTGCGCCTTCTTCAGCGTCTCCCAGTTCGCAACCACGTCGGCCGAGCCGCTCACCTGCACGTCACCGAACACGTGCGGATGCCGGTCGACCAGCTTCTTCACCAGGCCGTCGACGACGTCGCCGATCTCAAACCGGCCGGTCTCGGCTGCGATCTCGGCGTGGAACACCACCTGCAGCAGAAGGTCGCCCAGCTCCTCCTCCAGGTCGTGCATGTTCCCCGAGTCGATGGCGTCCAGCGTCTCGTGCGCCTCCTCCAAAAGGTGGACGGCCAGGGACTGGTGGGTCTGTTCGGCGTCCCAGGGGCAACCCCCGGGGGCCCGGAGGCGGGCCATGATGGCAACCAGCTGCTCGAAAGCCGGTCCGGCGCGCTCGGCCGCTCCCTGGATCGGGGTCGATGCGGCTCCTGAAGTCAAGACGGGGGGTTAGGGGGCTGCTGGCGGAGCGGCGGGCGGCTGTACGGGGTTGCTTGCGCCCTGGGCCTGCTTGGTGGTCTTGGGCACGACCGACTGCGTGATCTGGTCGAAGACCCCGAGCTTCGGGTTCACCTTGACCTGCGAGCCCTTGACGGCGTCGATCAGCCACTCCTCGAAGGCGGCGTTGGCCTTCTGGGTGGCCAGAGCGTTGGCGATCTCCGGCTTGGCCTCCTCGAACGGGCGGCCCACCGCAATCAGCTTCAGCACGTGGAAGCCGAAGGGGGTCTGGACCGGCTCCGAGATGTCGCCCGGGTCGAACAGGCTGAACGCAGCCTCCTCGAGCTCGGGAACCACGTCGCCCCTCGAGAAGAAGTCCAGCTCGCCGTTGCGCTCCTTGCTCACCGAGTCGACCGAAAACTCTCTGGCCATGGCGCCGAAGTCGTCACCGTTGCGGGCCCGCTCGGCGATGTCCTTGGCCCTCTGCTGGTCGGCGGGGCTGACCGCGCAGGTGCGCTTCTCGGCGTCGAAGTTGCCGCAGACGACGATGTGGGCGATCTTGACCTGCTCGTCGAACTGGGACTTGTTGAGCTCGTAGTACCGCTCGACCTCCTGGTCGGTGGGTTTGGCGTTCTTGCCGACGGTGTCACGGACCCGGGCAAGGATGCTCTCGTTCTCCAGGAAACCTCTCAGCTCCCGCTCGGTCAGGCCCTCGTCCTTCAGGGCCGCCTTGAAGGCTTTGTCACCGTCGAAGCCGGCCTTGACGTTTTCGAACCGGTTGTCGATGTCCTCCTGGTCGGTGGTGATCTTCATCGTGCGGGCCATCTGCAGGCCGACCTCCTGGCGGATCAGCTCGCCGAGGATCTCGCGCTGGGCGTCCAGCTTGTTGGTGTTGCCCTCCGGTCCCTTGAAGACGTTGGCGGTGGAGGGGTCCTTTACCACCGACGACAGGCGGCCGTTGATCCGGCTCTCGGGGATCTTCTCGCAGTTGATCGCGCCGCAAACCACGGCGGCAGTGGGTGCGAAGTAGCTGCCCTGCTCGTCGAGGGTCGTTTCGCCGCCGCATGCGCTGAGCAACAGCGCGGCTAGTAGCACGAGGGAAAGCTGGAGTTTGGGTCTCACTGGGGGTCGAGAATATCACGGAGCGTATCGAGAACCCACCGGGGCGTGTCGGCCGCCGGGACGTTCAGCAGCAGAGTCCCGGAGACCTCTTTGTAGACCGCCGTCGGGTACTTGCGCCGCAGGCGAACCTGCTGGGAGTCCCTCAGCTCGGGGATGGGCCGGAGTTTCATCAGGCCGTTGCGCACCCCGGCTTCGGTGATTCCCTTTTCGGCGAGGTACGCGCGCAGCTCGGCGACCACCAGTAGGGTGCTGAGCGGCTTGGGGACGGGACCGTACCGGTCGGTGAACTCCTCGATGAGGGCGACGACGTTCTCCGGCGCCCGCACCTGCTCGATCTGGCGGTAAGCCTCCATCCGCAGCGACTCACGCTGGATGTAGTCGGCCGGGATGTAGGCGTCGGCCGGGATGTCGAGCTTGATCTGCAGCTTGGGCTCGGGCGACCGGCCGGTGAGCTCGGAGATGGTCTCGGTCATCATCCGCATGTACAGGTCGAACCCCACGGCGGCGATGTGCCCGGACTGCTCGGCTCCCAGCAGGTTGCCGGCGCCCCGAAGCTCCAGGTCTCGAAGAGCGATCTTGAAACCGCTCCCCAGCTCGGTGAACTCGGACAGGGTCTTCAGGCGCTCGTGGGCTTCGGCGGTCAGGACCGTCTCGTGGGGGTAGAAGAAGTAGGCGTAGGCCCGCTCCCGGGAACGTCCGACCCGGCCCCGCAGCTGGTACAGCTGCGACAAGCCCAGCAGGTCAGCCCGCTCGACGATAAGGGTGTTCATCGCCGGGATGTCCAGGCCGCTCTCGATGATCGTGGTGCAAACCAGGACGTCCACCTTGCCGTCCCAGACGTCGACCATGACCTTTTCCAGCTCGCCCTCGGTCATCTGCCCGTGGGCGATCTCCACCCGGGCGCCGGGGACGAGCGATGCGATCCGCCGGGCGGTGGCTTTGATCGAGCTGACCCGGTTGTGGACAAAGAAGACCTGGCCGTCCCGCGCCAGCTCGCGCCGGATGGCGGCGGTGACCATGCGGGCATCGTAGTCGCCGACGAAGGTCATCACCGGCCTTCGGTCGGTGGGCGGTGTGTCCATGAGCGAGAGGTCCCGGATGCCGGTCACGCCCATCTCCAGGGTCCGGGGGATCGGGGTGGCGGTCATCGTCAGCACGTCGACGTTCTCCCGCAGGTGCTTGATCTTCTCCTTGTGCTTCACGCCGAAACGCTGCTCCTCGTCGACCACGAGCAGGCCGAGGTCGTGGAACTTCACATCCGGCTGCAGCAGGCGGTGGGTGCCGACGACGACGTCAACCTTGCCGGCGGCCACCTCCTCCAGCACCGCCGCCTGCTGGGCGGTCGTCAGGAAGCGGGAGAGCTGGGCGACCTTCACCGGGAAGCCGGCGAAGCGCTCCGAGAAAGTCTGGTGGTGCTGCTGGGCGAGGATCGTGGTCGGCACGAGGACCGCGGCCTGCTTGGAGTCCTGAACCGCTTTGAATGCGGCCCTGACGGCAACCTCGGTCTTGCCGAAGCCGACGTCGCCGCAGACCAGCCGGTCCATGGGGATCGGCTTCTCCATGTCCTCTTTGACCGCGTCGATCGCCCTCTGCTGGTCCGGCGTCTCCATGTGCGGGAAGGCGTTCTCGAGCTCGGCCTGCCAAGGCGTGTCGGGTGAGAACCGGAAACCCTCGGAGCGGATGCGGGTGGAGTACAGGCGGATGAGGTCCTTGGCGATGTCCTGCACCGCCTTCTTGGCCTTGGCCTTCGACTTCTCCCACTCGCCGGTGCCCAGGCGGTTGAGGCGCGGGGACTCGCCGCCGGTGTACTTGGTGATGGCGTCGAGCTGCTCGGTCGGCAGGTAGAGCTTGTCGTCCCCGGCGTAGCTGATCACCAGGTAGTCGCGGCTGATCCCCGCGACCTCACGCGTCAACATGCCGTGGTACCGGCCGACGCCGTAGGTGTCGTGGACGACGAAGTCGTCGGCGGCCAGCTGGAGCAGCAGAGCCGAGGCCCGGGCCGGCGCTTGCGGGCCCGACGAGACGACCGGCCGGCGGCGCCCGAACAGGTCGTTCTCCCCCACGACGGCGACCGGCGATCCGTTCGGGAAGTTGAGAAGGAACCCCCTGCCGACCGAGTGCTCGCTGAGAACGCCCTTGCCCAGCCCCGGCTCCGAAATGGGGAGGCCCAACCCGTTCTCGGCCAGGATCTGCTGCGCCCGCGGGGCGCTCCTGCCGGCGGCGACGACGACGCTGCCTCCTGCGGAAAGCACGTCGTTCAGGGCGGACGCCAGCCGGTCGACCCGGCCCATCTGCTCGTCCCAGCCGGTGACGTCCAGGTCGAGACCCTCCTCACCCCGGCCGTAGGCCCAGAGCTCGACGGTGACGGCGTCCTCGATGATCTGCTCGAGGGGCACGAACAGGCCTGCGGTTTCCGGTGCGCCCCAGGAGGCGGCCTGCTCCATGAAGTCGGCGCTGCGGTCCCGGATCTGCTTCGGGTCGCAGAGCACCAGCTTCGCCCCCTCGGGCAGCAGGTCGGTGATCGGCTTGAGAGGCCCTGCCAGTACCGAAAGGTAGGCCTCCATACCGGGGAAGACCACGCCCTCGGCAATCTTCGTCAGATCCCCGTGCAGCTCCGAGCCCTCGGGGGCCTGCTCCAGGAGGTGGGCCGCCCTCGTCCGGACGGCGTCGTCGAGCCGCAGCTCCCGGCACGGGGTGATCTCTACCGACTTCAGGTGGGCGCCGCTGCGCTGGCTGGAGACGGAGAAGCTTCGGAGGTCGCTGACTTCGTCGCCGAAGAACTCGGCCCGGACCGGGTCGTCGGAGTCGGCGGGGAACACGTCCAGCAAGCCGCCGCGAACCGAAAACTCGCCCGGCCGCTCCACCAGGTAGTTGCGTTCGAAACCGTAGTCGACAAGGCGCGCGACGGTGTCTTCCAGCGAGACCTCGGACCCGACCGACAGGTCGATCGCATCGGCCGGCGGCTCGGCAACCCCCTGGACCAGCGCCCGCACCGAGGTGACCAGTACCTTCGGCGAGTTTCCGGCAGCCAGGTCCCGCAGCACCTTGATCCGGCACCCCATGGTCTGCAGGGTCGGGGACATCGCCTCGCCGGGCAGCACCTCCCACGCCGGGAACAGGGCCACCTCCGACGGGTCCATCCACACCTTCATCGCCTCGGTGAACATCTCGGCGTCCCGGCTGCGCGGCAGCACGACCAGCAGGACCGGGGCGCGGCGGGCGAGGCCCGCCACGGTGAAGGCGCGCGCCACCTCGGGCACGCCGCCCCCGCCCTGATCCGCCAGCTCATCCAGCAGTCCGGAGGGATCCCAGGCCTTCAGCAGGTCATTCATCGGTGCTCTTCGATACCCCCGTCGAGGTGTTGAACTTGTTCATGGTGGTCTCCAGCCCGGAGTGGACCAGTGACAAAGCCGCTTCACCGGCCCGCTCCTCCAGCGCGAACAAATCGAGCGCCGCGGCCTTCGACAGGGGCTCCAGCACGAAGCTCGCCGGCTCCTGGAACGGGTTCGGGGGCCGCCCCACCCCGATGCGCACCCGGTAGAAGTCTTTAGTACCCAACGATCGGGCGACCGATTCAATTCCCTTGTTCCCCGCGCTCCCTCCGCCTATCTTCACCTTCAGGGCGCCGGCCGGCAGGTCGATCTCGTCGTGCAGGACCACGATGTTCTCCGGGGGGACCTTCTTCAGTTTCGCCAGCACCGCCACCGCCCGGCCGCTCTCGTTCATATAGGTGGAGGGGCGCGCGAGGTAGACGCGGACACCGTCGGAGGTGACCTCGCCCATGGCGGCCACCGAACGGGTCGAGCGCATCCTGACGCCGAACTTTTTGGCCAGCTTCTCCACGGCACGGGCGCCGGCGTTGTGCCGGGTGTACTCGTACTTGGTGCCGGGGTTGCCGAGGCCAACCACCAGCCAGGCGGATTCCGCGGAAGACATGACTTGGTCCTTGGAGGAGTTGAACCTTGAGAAGGGGGGCGTTACGGGGTCCAGCTTAAGAGAAAGGCCGTCAAAGCCTTAAGACTCGTCGGAGCCTTCGGAGGATTTGGAGGTTTCCTCGGCTTCTGCCTCGGCGATCTCTGCATCGGTGGGCACCGGAGCGATGCCGGTGAGCTCCTCCTCGGTGACGACCCTGGGCTCGATCACTGCGGCGATCATCTCTTCGCCCGGCGTCAGGATCTCGACTCCGCTCGGAGCCTTGACGTCGCTAACGTGGACGGTGTCGCCGATACCCATGCCGGAGATGTCGATCTCGATGGAGGTGGGAATATCGGTGGGGACGGCCTCGACCTGAAGCTCGTGCATGTGCTGGTCGAGCACTCCACCCTCATGGACTCCGTGCGAGTCGCCGACCAGGTGCAGCGGTACCTGAGCCTCGATCTTCTGGTCACGGGCGACGTTGACGAAGTCGACGTGAAGGATGGTGCCCCGGATGGGGTGGCGCTGGACCTCACGGGCAACCGTCAGGCGGGACGTGCCCTCGACGTTCAAGTTGATGAGGACGTTGCCTCCGGCCTCGGTGTGCAGAGCCTGGCTCATTGCCTTGGCGTCGACCAGAAGGGACACCGGATCGGCCGAGGGGCCGTAGAAAACTGCGGGGACCTGACCGGACGCGCGGTAGCGGGAGGCGGGGCCTTTACCCGTCTCAGTGCGCGGCTTTACATCCAGTGTGATCTCCATGAGCTACGAGTGTACCCGGTAAAACCGAGTCTCGCTCCTGTCCGCTTTAATCAAGACCACCCAGCCCCCGCTCCGGCGGACTGGCCTCCAGGTGCTCGCCCTGGAAGATCTCCGAAACCGACTCGTCCTCGAAGACCGCCTTGATCGTCGAGGCCAGGATCGTGGCGATGGAGAGAACCGTGATCTTGTCGGATTGCGCCTCGAGTCCCGAGGGCAGGCTGTTGGTCACGATGACCTCTTTCAAGGGCGAGTCTTCGATCCGCTTCATCGCCTCCCCGGAGAAGATCCCGTGGGTCGCGACGGCAATAACCTCCTTGGCGCCGTGGTTCATCAGCTCGACCACCCCGCCGCAGAGCGTGCCGGCGGTGTCGATCATGTCGTCCACGACCAGGCAGATCTTCCCCTCGACGTCGCCGATCAGCCCGGCGGTCTGGCTGACGTTGCGAACGTCGGTCCGCCGGCTCTTGTTCATGACCGCGATGTCGGCGTGCAAATGCCGGGCGAACTTTGCGGCATGCCCGGCCCGGCCGGCGTCGGGGGCCACGACCACCAGGTTGTCCGGGTAGTTCAGCTCAACGTACTTCGACAGGATCGGCAGGGCGGTCAGGTGGTCGACCGGACCGTCGAAGAAGCCCTGGGTCTGGCCGCTGTGCAGGTCGACCGTCAGCACCCGGTCGGCGCCGACCGCCGCCAGAAGGTCCATGACCACGCGGGCGGAGATCGGCTCCCGGGCCAGCGACTTGCGGTCCTGGCGGGAGTAGCCGTAGAAGGGGATGACTGCGTTGATGCGCTTGGCGCTGGCCCGCTTCAGTGCGTCGATCATGAACAGTTGCTCCATGATCATCTCGTTCACCGGGTGGCAGTGGCTCTGGACGACGAAGGCGTCGGTGCCGCGGACGGACTCGTGGAAGCGGACGTAGACCTCACCGGAGGCAAACCGGCTGACCTCCACCTCTCCCAGGCGCATTCCCAGGTGTACCGCTATCTCCTCTGCCAGGTCCGGGTTCGACGTCCCGGAGAAGATCATCGCCCGCTTCTTAACGGAAATCTGCATTACTCCTGCTCCAGCTTTCGTTTCCTAAAAGGCCTGGCGGGGACACCGGCAACGATCTGCCCGTCTTCGACATCCTTGGTGACCACCGATCCTGCGCCGGTGCCGGCGTTGCGCCCGATCCGAACCGGGGCTATCAGGGTGGTGTTGGTGCCGGTGAAGGCGCCGTCCTCCACCACCGTCGGAGACTTTACCTTGCTCTCCGTATCGTAGTTGGCGGTGATGGTTCCTGCCGCGATGTTGACCCCTTTCCCTATCTGGCCGTCGCCTATATAGGACAGATGGGGGACCTTGGAGCCCTCCCCGATGGTCGACTTCTTGGTCTCGACGAAGGTCCCCGCCTTCGAGCCCGCCTCCATACGGGTACCGACTCTGAGCGACGCAAACGGCCCGACCGTTGCACCGGGGCCGATGTGCGACTCCTTGACCACCGCAAACGTCACCTCCGCCCCGTCGGCGACCACCGAGTCGACCAGCCGGGTCGACGGGCCGATCAGGCAGCCCTCCCCCACCCGGGTCCTGCCTTCTATAAAGGTGAGGGGCCGCAGCACCGTGTCCGGCCCGACCTCGGCGCCGACGTCGACGTAGGTGGTGTCGGGGTCCTCCACGGTCACTCCGGAGGCCGCCAACTCGGCGATCTTGCGCCTCCACAGGACCTTTGCGGCCGCCGCCAGCTGCAGCCGGTCGTTCACGCCCTCTATCTCCGCGGCATCCGGGGTGGAGACCGAGCCCAGGCCGCTGCCGTCCCGGGCAATCACCAGCGCCGCCTGCGGCAGGTAGTACTCGCCCTGGGCGTTGTTGTTGTCGATCCGGCCGAGCGCATCGAACAGTTCCTCCTGCTCGAAGCACCAGATGCCGCTGGAGACCTCGGCGACCTTTCGCTGCTCCTCGGAAGCGTCCTTCTCCTCGACCACGTCGAAGACCTCGCCGGCGGCATCCCGGAGGATGCGGCCGTACCCGGCGGGGTCGGGGACCGTGGCGGTCAGAACGGTGGCGGCAGACCCTTTGAGCCGGTGGGCTTCGGTGAGGCGGGCGAGCGTCTGGGTGGTGACGAGCGGGCTGTCGCCAGACAGAACCAGGACCGTGCCGTCGAAGCCGGCCAGGGCGTCCTTGCAGCGTGCAACCGCATCGCCGGTGCCCAACAGCTCGGTCTGGTGGACGAAGACGGTGTCGGGAAAATGCTCCTCGATGTAGCCGGAGACCCGGTCCGCCCCGTTCCCGATGACCACCAGCACCTGTTCGACGCCGGGCAGGGAGTGAGCCGCCGAAAGGACGTGGTGCACCAGCGGCAGGCCTGCTGCTCGGTGGAGCACCTTCGGAAGGTCGGAGTGGAAACGCTTCCCGGCGCCGGCCGCCAGGATCACGACCGACAGCTTAGGAGAATCGGGTTCGGGCGGGTTGGGCGGCGGCATTGATCTCACGCTCCGGGACAAGGATTCGAACCTTGACTAAGGGATCCAAAGACCCTGGTGCTGCCATTACACTATCCCGGAATAGGCGGGTGGACGCCCCTCCCCTACATTTAACACCGTCGTCGCCTGCTTCCGGCCAACTAAGGCGATTGACCCCGCTGTGGGAAAAAACTACTCTCGTTAGAGTGCGAGAGGTCTCGGAACTGGCTTTATCCAGGCGGCGGTCACCTTGGAACCTGTTGATGGCTTCCCTTGGCTATATCGGCGCGGGCACCCGGCGCCTCCACCTACCGGACATGCGGATGCCGTACATCGGGCTCCCGCATCGGCTCCGGTTCCACGTCCCCCACGCCCGCGGCCTGATTATTTCGGCGTTGCTGCTTGGGATGGTGGTCACCATCGCGTCGGCCACCGGGCTGCTTGCCCTGCACCGAACCGACGCGGTCGAGGAGGCCGCCCAGGAGGCGTTGCGCCGGCAGTTCATCTCGGGCCTGGTGGCTTCTCCGCTCCAACTCGAAAGTCAACCGGCCGCCGAGGGCAGCGTCCCTGCGCCGGTTCAGTTCGTACCAGAGCAACCCGCCCCTGTACCCGGCACCCCGATCGCCCGGCTGCAGATCCCTGAGCTGGAACTCGACAAGATCGTCGTCCAGGGCACCGGCACCTCCGAGCTTCGAATGGGCCCCGGCCACTACCCGGGAACGGTGATGCCGGGAGAGGGTGGAACCTTCGGCGTCGCCGGGTACCGGGCCACCTACGGGGCGCCCTTCATGAAACTCGACAAGCTGAAGGCAAAATCCCTCATGTACGTCACCACCTCGGAGGGCATCTTCGTCTACCAGGTGGCCGGCCGGCGAACCGTCGCACCGAGTGAGAGCTCGTTCCTGGAGTCGGACGGCACCGAGCGGCTGGTGCTCACCACAACCGCCCCGTCGGTCGACGACAGCAAACGCCTCGTGGTGATCGCGGAGCTCAGAGAACACTCGGGCCGGGCCAAGGCACCGGTCCAGCTGCCCGCCGGGGAGCCCGGCGCCGGTTTGACCGAACAAGAGCAGATCATCGACACCTTTGAGCTGAACCCTCTGGGCCGCCTGGCCGCCACCAACGTAACTCCCAGCACCCCGGTGGCGCCGCCCGCCCCCCCGGCCCCGGCGCCCGCTCCTGCACCCGCTCCGCCGGCCGACCAGGCACAGAACCCGGCTCCGGCGCCTCCTCCGCCGCCTCCCCCACCTCCCCCGGCGCCGGTTGCGCTGAACCCGCCCCCGGCCTCCGCGCCACAGCCCGCACCGGCTCCGGCACCGCAACCGACGGGGCCGGTACACCGGAGCCTCAACCCGTTCGCCCCGGCGTGCCGGAACGGCTACGACGACGACGGAGACGGACTTATCGACTACCGGTCACTGGACGGCGAGCGCCAGGACACCGGGTGCAACGGCGAGAACGACGACGACGAGTAGCGGGCGCTAGCCCTCCAGCAGCTCGGCTCCAGCGGTAGTCCCCGAAACGACCTCCACGCGCTGGAACGCGCCGGCGGCACCTGTGGCCACCTCTTGGGCGTGCGCCTCGTCCCGGCAGAGCCCGATGATCGCGGAGCCGCTCCCGGTCATGATCGCCCCGAGGGCTCCGCTGTCGGACATCGCCCGCTTCAGCACCTTGAGTGACGGCATCAGGTCGAACGCGGCGATCTCCAGGTCGTTCGCCAGGTTGCCTGCGATTGCTTCGACGTCGCCGGCGGCCAGCGCGGTGATCAGCGCAGCGGCGCTGCCCGCCGGCCGGCCGTTTCCGGACGGGCGGCCCCCGGTGGGGACCATCTCGTCGTAGTGCTGGTAGACCTTAGGCGTGGAGAGGGCGCCTTCGGAGATACCCAGGACCCACCACAGGGTGGCCGGGCTCTCCAGAGGACTGAGGACGTCACCGACGCCGGTGGCCAGTGCCACCCCTCCCTTGAGGCAGAAAGGAACGTCGGCCCCGAGCCGTCGGGCCAGCACGTCGACGTCGAGCGACCCCGCGCACTCCGGCCCCTCGAGGCGGGTCAGCCCCACGAGGGCGGCCGCAGCGTCGGCGCTGGCTCCTCCGAGCCCGGCCCCGACGGGAATCCTCTTTTCGACTGTGATCGACGGGCGCTCGGCACACTTCAGACGTGCGGCGGCGACGGTGCGCTGGACGATGTCCGGTGCGGCCGGAATCGGCCCGTCCAGGCCGTCGGCCCACTTGATGGCCACCTCGGAGTGCTCCGCCGGCTCGATGGTCAGCGTGTCGCCGAGGCTGATCGACTGCATCACGCTCTCCAGTTCGTGATAGCCGTCGGGCCGCCGGCCGACGACCGCCAGCCACAGATTGACCTTGGCCCGGCCGATAGTCTTTATCACCGCAGCTCCCTCACCAATCCGGCGAACTCGTCCAAGCCCAGGGCTTCCGCCCGTGCGCCGGGGTCGACCCCCGCCCGGGCGAGGGCCGCCTCTACCTCGCCCACCTCCATGTCGAGCCCGGATGCAAGAGTATTCCGAATTGTCTTGCGCCTCTGGCTGAACGCCGCACGAACCACCCGCATGAGCTCCGGGCCCCCGAGGTCCGCCACCGGCTCACGCCGAGTGAGCCGGACCAGCAGCGACTCCACCTTGGGCACCGGCCAGAAGACCGACGCCGGCACCTTGCCCAGCAGCTTCGCCTCCGAGTGGTACGCAACCAGCAGGCTCACCGCGCCGTAGGCCTTCGATCCCGGCGGGGCGACAAACCGCTCGCCGGCCTCCCGCTGCACCATCACCACGAAGTCCGTGATCTCCGGCCGCTGCTGCAGCAGGTCGGCGATCAGAGGGGTGGCGATGTTGTAGGGCAGGTTGGCCACCAGCCGGTGCGGCCCCCCTGCAACCAGCGGAGCGAAGTCGAGGTCCATGGCGTCGCCGACCACCACGTCGACGTTGTCGGTCCCCTCGAGGACCTCCTCCAGAGCAGGGATCAGCCTCCGGTCCAGCTCGATGGCGGTGACGTGCTGTGCCGCCTCGGCCAGCCCGAGAGTGAGGGTCCCGACGCCTGCGCCGACCTCGATGATCCTGTCCTCCGGTGCGATCCCGGCCAGCCGGACGATGCGGCGGATGGTGTTCTGGTCGATTACGAAGTTCTGGCCGAGAGCCTTCGTGGGAACTATCCCGTACCGCCGTGCCAGCTCTCCGACGTCCGCAGGGCTTAGAAGCCTGCGGCCTACCACTCGACCTTTACGTTCAGCACGCCCCGGGAGGTCGGCGAGAGCTGGTTGAACGCGGTGTCGGACAGGTCGATGACCCGGCCGTCTATGTAGGGGCCCCGGTCCCGGATGGTGACCGTAACCTGCTTGCCGTTGGCGACGTTGGTAACCCGCACCACAGTGCCGAAGGGCAGCGTCCGGTGGGCGGCCATCAGGCCGGGCTGGTGATACCAGGAGGCTTTTCCGGCCTGGTTGTGGCTTGCGGCCTTGAGGGTCGGGCGGTTGGTGCCGACCAGGGTGACCTCGGGCGAGGGCTCCCTAAGGGTCTTGGCGCCGAGGAAGGTTCGTGACTTGACCTTGCCGTCCTCGTAGAGGATCCGGTACGAACTCTCGCGGATGCCTTCGACACCGGGCTTGGACACCTTGCGGATGCCCAGCTCAAGTTTGTCGCTCTGCTCGGTCTGGCGCTTGAAGCCAACCTTGGAGTGGAGCTTCTCGACCGCCTGGTTGACCCGGACCACCTTGATGGTGGAGCCCTCTGAGGGGTAGGCCAGGATGCTCGGCTCGACCCGGTCGTACGGTCCCAGGACCACACCGAGCTGGCGCAGCAGGCCCCCGGCCGTCAGCACGTTCGTGCGAACCGGCTGGGTCTTGCCGTCGAAGACGACGGTGGCGCCCACGGACTGGGCGACGACGATCTCGTCGCCGGGGTCGACCGGGGTGCTCGGAGCCGGCGCGATCAGCGCTCCGCGGGATACCACGGAAAGCTCTTTGAGAACCTCGTCGACCGTGCGGCCGGTCACCCGCTCGGTCTTGCGTTCGCCGTTGACCACCAGGACGACGTCCTTGGCCCGCATGACCTCGATCCGGCGGCCGGGCGTGAGCGGCGCCCCGAGCCCGGGCAGGACCTTGTCCGAAGGCCCAATGGCGACGCCGGCCCGGGTGAGGGCGTCGCCGACCGTGGGGGCGAAGGTCTCTATGCTGCGCTCGGCGCCCCGGTCGAAGACCGTGACCGTCTTTTGCGCCTGGAGATAGAGGGTGCAGCCGGCTGCGAGACCAAGCGCCACGGCAGCGCGAATAATCCCGCGAAATACATTGTTTCTGACAGGTTCCGTGGTGTACTGCAGCGAAACGAGGTCAATGATTTGGGCATCGGAATCCCACCTGGGTGGGTATTCGGGCGCGAAATCCCAATCGCCTGGCCGGGGAAGTCCGGATGCGCGCGGGGCGGGGGAAGCGTTTGCTCTGCTTGCCAAGAAGGTGAAACTAACAGGGTGCCTGCTCCGCGGGCAAACTGAGGCAATTCCCTAACCTTTGGCCTTCACCGTTAGCCGCTGCTGAACCTGCGGGCTGCGAAGCTCCTTCAACGCATCGGAAGCCACCCAGTGAGCCCCTTGGCAATCCATTGCGGCGATGCGTTCCGCAGCCGATATCGCCGCCTCGTTCAGCGCCGGGTTGCGTTTGCCGATCTGCCTCAAAGCCCAGTTCACGGCCTTTCGGACGAAGTTCCGGCGGTCGCAGGACTCCCGCTCGATCACCGGCAGAAGAGCGAGCAGCCGGTCGTCCGCCGCCCGCCGGTCGTGGACCGCAATCCCGGCCATGAGGCTGAACCCGGCCCGCTTCACGAACTCCTCCTCGCGGCCCGCCCACTCGAGCGCCTTGGCGTACCGGTGCTCGGTCCGGTCGAACAGGTTGCAACAGGCAGCGTCGACCACCTCCCAGGAGGCAAACTCCGCCGCCCACGACTCCATCTGCTCCGGCGTGACCTGCTGAGGGTCGTCGACCAGTGACGCGAGGATGCGGGCCTCCCGCACCCCGGAGTCCCAGAGGCTCTGAGCCAGTGCGTGGTCCTTGCCGATTTCCCGCGCCAGCGGGCGCAGCCGGGTCATCGAGATGCCGAGGGAGTTCGAGGTATCGATGCCGAACCGGGCCTGGCCGGGAAGGTTCGACGGGTCGGCCATCCCACGAAGGCGGCTCATGGTCTGCTCGTAGTCCACAGTCTCAATATAGGCGTGAGCTAGACGTAATCTGGGGTACAACAGCTACAAGAACCTAAGGAGGCCAACAGGTGTTGAGCGACGAGCAGAAAAAGTTCTTCCGAAAGCCGAACTTCGGCCACCTCGCCACCCTCGAGCCGGACGGCTCACCCCAGGTAACACCGGTCTGGATCGACGTCGACGGCGACTTCATCCTCATCAACACCGCCAAGGGGCGCAAGAAGGTCCGTAACGTCGAGCGGGACCCCCGGGTATCGGTCGAGGTCGTGGAGCAGGAAAACCCGTACAGCATGCTGAGCGTCAAGGGCAAGGTGGTCGACATCACCTCCGACGGGGCGGATGCTCACATCGACGCCATGGCGAAGAAGTACCTGGGCCAGGACTCCTACCCGTTTCGCCAGCCGGGCGAAGAGCGCCTGATCATGAGGATCCAGCCTGAGAAGGTAATCGCACCCTAGAGCTGCGGGGTGAGGATGACCACCGGGATCTCCCGGTCGGTCTTCTTCTCGTACCCGGCGTAACCCTTGAAGACCGCAACGAACATCGGAAACATTCGCTCGCGTTCTTCGGGTGAGGCCTTGCGGGCGTTGACCGCCAGTCGCTGGCTGCCCGCCTGGATCTCGGCCACCGGGTTCGCCTTGAGGTTCAGCCACCAGGACGGGAAGTAGTCGTTGCCTGCGTTGGAGGCGGCGAGCAGGTAGTCGTCCCCGTCCTTGACGTATCCCAGGGGTTTGGTCCGCTGTTTCCCCGACTTGCGTCCGGTGGTGGTCAGCAGCAGCACCGGCATCTTCCCGATGTGCCCGGCCACCCGTCCCCCGCTGGCCTTGTATAGGGCGACATGCAGCGCCGTAACCACCTTGGAGACCGAGTTGTACGCAGTCCGGTTCATGTTTGTACCGAGAATTGTAGTGCCGGACCTGCGCGAGGGGTAGGTTGAAAACCGGCGAACCGGGAGACGGGAGGCGGGCCATCAGCACCCCCAACGACGTACTGAAGGACCTTCTGAAGCAGCCGAAGGTCAAGACCACCGACCAGGTGGTGGCCCGGATGCGGCTCATAGACCAGACCCTGCCCACCCGGGACGGAGTCGCCTGGTTCAACAAGCTCTACCTCAAGACAACCGAGAACGTCCTGGCCGCCGTCGGGGAGGGATTCTTCAAGTACCCCGAGCTGATGTCCCACCTGGACATTGTTTTCGCCAACCTGTACTTCCAGGCGCTTCACGACAGCCTGCACAAACCGGACGGCATCCCGCGGGCGTGGCGCCCCCTCTTCTCGGAGCGGTCCCGCCGGGGCATCGCCCCCATCCAGTTTGCGATCGCCGGCATGAACGCCCACATCAACCGGGACCTGGCGATTGCGGTTGTTCAAAGCTGCAAGGACATGAAGATGAGGCCAGACGCCCGGGTGAAGAAGGACTACGACCTGGTCAACCCGATCCTGCAGAGCACCCAGGACGAGATCAAGGTCTGGTTTGCAACCGGGTTCGTCGGGGTGCTCGACGAGATCTTCGGCCGGCTGGACGACGTTATGGCGAACTGGAGCATCGGCCGGGCCCGGGACGCCGGCTGGGTCAACAGCGTCCTGCTCTGGGAGATCCGGGACAAACGGCTGCTGAGGTCTGCGTTTCTGCAGAACATGGACCACACGGTGGGCTTTGCCGGCAGGGGGCTGCTGATCCCCACGGCCTGACGGGCTTAGGTTCGACCGTAGCTACACTGAATCCGGTGAAACTCCGGCGGCCGGCCAGCGGCCTTCTTGCGTGCCTGATGGTCGTGCTGGCGGCCTGCACACCGCAGCCCGGATCCGGCCCTGCGGATCCCGGCCCCGCCGTCGACTTCTCCATGTTCCAGACCCCCGAGAAGCTCGGCACCGGTCTGGTGGGCGGTGCGACACCCGACGGCGAAGCCCTGTACATCGAGGAGCCCGACCCGGCGTTCCCCGCTCCAGCCTGCGAGGGCCAGCCCGGCTCCGTGATGTTCCGCCGGCCGCTGGACGGCTCGGAGCGAACCGTGGTCGGGAACGGCACCGACCCGCTGCGCGGGCGTTTGGTGCGGGGCGGATCCGGCGACCGGGTTGCATTGATCGCCTCCTGCGAGTCCTTCTTCACCGACCTCACCATCGCCGAGGAGGCCGAGGATGGGACCCTGTCGAAGATCCAGAAGGTCCAACCGGTCGTACCCGACGGCTTCCTGCTCAACCCTTCGACCGTCGCCTGGGCCCGGGACGGCAAACGGCTGCTGGCGGCAATCCAGGACATCGACGCCCCCGACGGCGACCCGGCCCAGGTCGTCTCGATCGACCCGGCGTCCGGCAAGGTCACCAGCCTCTTCGAAGCCGAACAGGGAACGGGCGTGTTCAACGTCGGCCAGATGCAAAACGGCAACTACGTGGTGGCCACCAACCTGGTGGTGTCGTTCCGGGACCGCGACGGGGACGTCGTGGCCGGCTTCCAGGGCCACGACTTTCAGATCTCGCCGGACCGGAGGCGGATGGTGGTCTTCGGACGGACCATCCGGCTCGCCACCCAGGGCGGGGACAAAGCGCCCGTGATCGTGCCGGAGAAGGAGGGCCTGGAGGTCTCCTCCGCCGGCTGGTCACCGGACGGGGAGGCGGTTGCCTTCAAGCGCTATTCGGTCGAGACCGGCCAGGTGGAGATCAACGTGCTGACCCCGGACGACCGGGAAGTGACGAACATCGTGACCGGCGACGAGTACGACCGTCCGGTCTTCACCGGCGACGGCAAGGCCCTGGCGTTCAACCTGTACACCGGCGATCCCGACTACCTCACCGAGGTGTACGTGGCGAGGTTCGAACCTAGCTAGGTCCGGTGGACTGACGCTCGACCTTCGCCTGGTCGGCGATGCAGAACCGGGCGGCCGGGCGAGCCTTCAGGCGTTCGTCGGGGATCTTCTTGCCGCACATCTCGCAGGTGCCGTAGGTGCCGGCATCGAGGCGTGCCAGGGCGTGCTCCACGTCGGCGAGCTGCCCCTCGACGGAGATGCGGATGGAGTCGGCTTTCTCCCTCTCGAAGGTAGCCGTGCCGAGGTCGCCGGTGTGCTGGTCGACCGAGCTCAGCTCCTGGTAGCTCTGGGTCTCGGACTCGTCCAGGGTCTCCAGCTCCGCTGTGTTCTTGACGTCCTCGAGCCGGGATCGCTCCGCTTCTAGGAGCTTGCGGGCGGTGGAGTCGTTCATTTGGGGTCCTTCCGTTTTCGGTAGGAGGGGTTATGCCCGATCCTGGGAAGAGCAATCCTGAGGGATGAATAGTCTTTCAACAACAGGCGGCGAAACGGAGCGGATGTGAACCAGACCTACCTGCAGGTGACGACCACCACCGAGTCACAAACCCATGCCCAGGAGCTGGCGCGGGCGATAGTCGAGGCGAGGCTTGCGGCCTGTGTCCAGGTCATGGGGCCGATCCAGAGCACCTACTGGTGGAAGGACGAGATCGAGATAGGCCAGGAGTGGTTGTGCCTGATGAAAACAACCGGTGACCGTTACCCGGCACTTGAAGCGTTCATCAAGGAGAAGCACAGCTACGAGACGCCCGAGATTGTGGCTTCCGAGGTGACGCTGGGGAGCGACGAGTACCTGGAGTGGATCGGCAAGGAAGCCGGGCCCTAGCTACTGGCGCTTTTTCCGGTCGACCTCCCGCTGAAGCTCCTGCTTGTTCATGTCGGAGCGTCCATGGATCCCGAGCCTCTTGGCGTCGGCGTAAAGCTGCTCGAGTGTCCGCGTTTTGCGGGAACGGGATCCCGGGGGGCGGGCCGAGAGGTCGTACTTGGACGGCTTGGAAGTTGACTTCGCCTCTCCGGTAATCACCCGGACCTTGTTGACGGTGCGCGCAGCGATCTCGGCCGCCTTGCGGTCGGTTGCTCCTCGCTCCAGAAGGCTCTCCTTGATGTGCTCGAACTGGCGCTCGCGCTTGTCGCTCCACCCGTTGACCGGCATAAACCCTCCTGAGGTGTCTCCGCCGCTAGTTCTACCTGTTTTCGCCGCTTCCTAAGGAATTTTTCAGGTACGGGTGTAAGGGTAGGTCGAAACCGGCCCGGAGTGTGGCAGGACGCCCCCCCGGCCCTAGCAAGGAGGCGGTGGATGCAGCAAACGGAGCACGAGAAGTACCTCGTCGAAGAAGTAGGAATCGACTACGCCGACGGCCTGATCAGCCGCCGGGAGGCACTCCGCCGGTTGGGCATGATGGGCGTAGGGGCGATGGCCGCATCAAGCCTGCTGGCTGCGTGCGCGGACGATGCCGCGGAAAGCCCGAGGGCAACTGCCTCGGCATCCGCTTCGGCGACGGCCAGCGCTTCGGCGACCGCAACCACCTCCGACCCTACCGCCGGAGCACTCCCCAGCGAGGACATCACCTTCCCCGGCCCGAACGGAAACGTCTTCGGCGCCTACGCGGCAGCGAGCGACCCCAAAGGCGCCGTGCTCGTCATCCACGAGAACCGCGGCCTCAAGGACCACTTCAAGAACGTCGCCGGCCGCCTGGCGCGGGACGGCTACTCCGCATTGGCGATCGACCTGCTCTCCGAGGAAGGCGGCACCGCGGCCCTCAACGACGACGCCAAGGCCATGGCGGCCTTGGGCGCTGCGTCCCCGGCCCGTTTTGTCGCCGACATGAAGGCCGGTCTCGACGAGCTGGAGAAGCGCAACGCAGACGCCAAGTTGGGCATCATGGGCTTTTGTTTCGGCGGCGGGCAGGTGTGGGCCATGCTGCAGGACGGCGACGAGAGGCTTGCCGCCGCCGCCCCCTTCTACGGCACCCCTCCCGAAAACCCGGACTTCTCCAAGTCAAACGCCGCGGTCCTTGCGGTCTACGCCGCCCTGGACACCCGCGTCGGAGCAACCCGCGCCGCGGCGGAGGCAGCCGTGAAGGAGGCGGAGCTGGAGAACAAGTTCCTCGAGTACGAGGGCGCCGACCACGCGTTCTTCAACGACACCGGCCAGCGGTACAACGCCGACGCTGCGACCAAGGTCTACAAGGAGCTCATCGACTGGTTCGGGCAGCACCTGGCCTAGCTACACCCCGGGCCCGGGAGTGGCGTCTGGGTCACGGCCCTCCTGCATGTAGAACTCGTGGAACTCTGCGCATCGCCCATCCGGGCTGAAGCGCATCAGGTAGGCGTTGTGGTACATGCGCTCCGGCGCTTCGGGGGTCGGCGGGTAGCGGCTCCAGCCGACGGCCACGGCGCGGTCGCCCTCCACGGCGTACGGCTCGTAGCGCGCCTCCCACGCGTCCGGATCGTCCGGCTCCTCGAGCCAACTGGCGACGATTGCATCCCGGCCGCGAACGGTGTGCTCATCGCTGTCCCACGGCCGGTAGCCGTAGACCGCGTCCTCGGTGAACAGCTCCCCGATGGGACCGGGCTCGTTCGCGCGCCACGCCGCTACGTATCGGTCCAGCCAGTCCTGCACGGAAGACCTGTCCATGGCCCGAATGCTACCTAAGCACGGGCCCCGCACGTTTCACCCTCTTAACCCCCCTCTCAGTTCAGGCTCACCTGTTTCTCAGGCAGCCCTCGCTTAATTGAGCGGGGGCCCGGGCCCTTAAATGCAGTGATCTTGGCGGGATGCCAAGCTAAGAGGGCAATGCGAATACTGGTTGTCGATGACGAGCCTGCTGTGCGCGACGCGGTTCAGCGCGCCCTCAAGCTCGAGAGCTACCAGGTGGAGACCGCCGGAGACGGGGCCGAGGCCCTCAAGTCCCTCGCGGTCTCCTCGCCCGACCTGATGATCCTCGACCTGCTTATGCCCCGGGTCGACGGGCTGGAGGTGTGCCGGCGACTCCGAGCCGCAGGAGACTCCACCCCGGTCCTCATGCTCACCGCCCGCGACTCGGTCGCCAACCGGGTGGAGGGCCTGGACGCCGGCGCCGACGACTACCTGGTCAAACCTTTTGCGCTCGACGAGCTGCTCGCCCGGGTGCGGGCGCTGCTTCGGCGCAGCTCACCCGAGGGCCAGGAGATGCTGAAGTTCTCAGACCTTTCGATGGACTCGGTGTCCCGGGAGGTCAAGCGGGGCGGGCGGCCGATTGAGCTGACCCGGACCGAATTTCTGCTTCTCGAACTGTTCCTCAACAACCCCCGCCGGGTACTAACCAGAGAGATCATTCTGGACCGGGTGTGGGGCTTCGACTTCGGGCCGGAGTCGAACTCGCTGGAGGTCTACATCGGCTACCTGCGCAAGAAGATGGAGGCCGAGGGTGAGCCCCGGCTGATCCACACCATTCGTGGAGTGGGCTACGTACTAAGAGAACAATGAGCTTTAGAAACCGCCTGATCCTCTCTGCCGCCCTGGCGGTGGCAATCGCCGTGGCCCTCTCCTCGGTAATCGTCTACTTCGCGGTCCGCCGCCAGCTGCTGGACCAGGTGGACACCACCCTTTTCCAGCGGGCCGAGTACCTGCAGAGCATCCAGGGCTCCCACTACGTCCGGCCGCCGCTCGGCGCGGCCGCCGGCTACGCTCAGGTGGTAACCGCACGAGGCGGCGTCGTTCGAGACACCGACGAGTCGATCACGATCCCCGCCACGCAGGAAGCCCGGCAGGTCGCCGCCGGGCAGCGGGAGACTTTCTTCAGCGATATGAGCGTCGGCGGGACCCGGGTCCGTGTGATCACCGCACCGCTTACCGAGGGTCTGGCCGTTATGGTCGTCCGGCCGCTCGACGAGGTCGACCTGATCCTCAAACGCCTCGGGCTGCTCCTCAGCCTCATCGCGGCAAGCGGCGTCGCCCTGGCCGCAGGACTGGGGCGGATGGTCGCCCAGGCAGCCCTCGTCCCGGTCCAGCGCCTGACCGAAGGGGCAGAGCGGGTCGCCGCAGAGGGAAGCCCGTCGCACCGTATCGACGTGGGGGGGAACGACGAGATCGGGCGCCTGGCCAACAGCTTCAACTCGATGCTGGAGGCCCTGGACGAGTCGCAGAAGTCCCAGCGGCAGCTGGTAGCCGACGCATCCCACGAGCTGCGGACCCCGTTGACCAGCCTGAGAACCAACATCGAGGTGCTCGCCCGGGCGGACGAGCTGCCCGAGGAGGAGCACCAGGAGCTGCTCAGCGACCTCAAGGTCCAGATCCAGGAGTTCACCGTGCTGGTGGGAGACCTGGTCGACCTTGCCCGGGGCGACGAGCCGGAGGCCGGTGAGGAGGAGATCAGGCTTGACCACCTGGTGGAAAGGGCGGTCCAGCGAATCCGCACCCACTGGACCCAGGTGCAGTTCACCACCGACCTCAAACCCGGCCTGGTCCGGGGAGCTCCCTCCCGGCTGGACCGCGCGGTCGCCAACCTGCTGGACAACGCCGGGAAGTGGAGCCCGCCCGGCAGCGTGGTCGAGGTCCGGGTCCAGGGCGGCGAGGTCACAGTTCGGGACCACGGCCCCGGGATCGACGAAGCCGACCTCCCGCACATCTTCGACCGCTTCTACCGGGCCTCCGAGGCTCGGGCGATGCCCGGCTCGGGGCTCGGGCTTTCGATTGTCCGGCGGGTGGTCCAGGCGCACGGGGGCACGGTGTCGGCCGAAAACGCCGAGGGCGGCGGCTCGGTGTTCCGGTTGAGCCTTCCGGCGCTGCCTTTTTCGCCTCCGCCCGAGCCCAAAACAGTCCCGGAAGCCGGCCCCGGGAAGCCTGCGCTGGCCGGCGAATAACCCCGCTTTTCCATTCTCACTTGGTTCTTAACCGGACCTCAGAGAGCTTTCACACTGAATCGTTTACCTAAGGGCAGGCTGCATTCGACAGCCGCTTTTCAGGAGGATTTCAATCATGCGTGGATATCCCCAGCACCATTTCGGCGGACCCAGATTTTTCGGCGGCGGCTTCGGGATGTTGTGCGCGCTGATCATCATCGGCCTTCTCGTCTACCTCGTGGTTCAGTCGAGGCGTGATCGGGACGACCGCCGGACGGTGGTCACCACCAGCAGCCCCGCCGTCCCGGGTGTCCCGCCCGCGACTCCGGGTCTCCTGACGCCCGCCGAGGTGATCCGCATGCGCTACGCCCGCGGTGAGATCACCCGCGAGGAGTTCGAGACCATGCGCCAGGATCTTGGGTGAGGTTGTCCAAAGGCAAGGCTCTGGCGGGCAGCCTGGTTCTGGTCTCGGTAGCGGGAATCGGCGCGGCCTACCTGGTCTTTTTCACCCCGGACGCCCGGGCGCCGGTTTCCCTCACCGACCCGGACGACCAGACCCACGCGTCGGCTCGCTTCCCGAATGTCGACGCGGCGGGGCGCTGGGTGATCCGTGAGGGGTCCGAGGCGGGGTACCGGGTGAAGGAGAAGCTGGCCCGCATGCCTGCGGCAAGCGACGCGGTCGGCAGGACCACCGGGCTCACCGGCGGCTTCACGGTTTCCGGAAGAGACGGCGGCTACTCGATCTCGAGCATCGCAGTTGACGTCGACATGAGCCGCCTGACCAGCGACAGCCCCCGGCGGGACGAGACCCTGCGCCGCAGGGGACTGGAGACCGAGCGCTTCCCGACGGCCAGCTTTCGAAGCCCGGGACCGATGGATCTGCCGAACAACCTCGGCTCCGGCGACCCGATCGAGTTCCTGCTGGACGGTGCGCTCACAATTCACGGCGTGACCCGCCAGGTGTCGATACCGGTTCGGGCCCAGCTCGCCTCCGAAACGCTGGAGGTGGTCGGCTCCTTGAGGATGCACATGGCCGACTTCGGCATCGAGGCCCCCAACGTGGCCAACATCGTCTCGGTGGAGCCGACCGGCACCATGGAGTTCAAGCTGCTGCTGGAAAAGGCGGCCTGACGCCGGATTCAAGTGTCCCCTGGGTTCGTTTCCTCCCCCCTTAACGAACCCAGGGGGAAGTACCAGGCAACTCAGTCGGAGGCCGGCTCCAAGGGCTCCAGGTCCTCGTCGTCGACCGGGCGATCCGACCGGCGGATCACGAACGCAGTCCCCAGCATCCAGAACACCAGCATCCAGGGCTGGGCCTGACTCAATACGAAGAACAGGCTGCCCAGGAACGCCGACAACGGTCCGACAACCTCGGGGGGCGGAAGCACGCCCAGGACGGCGCCGATCAGGGCGAAGTTGGCAAGGAGCCCGGAGAAGGCGCCGCTCCTGCGGATGGCCATGCCGAACCCGAGCAACAGAGGGACGGACCCGGGGACGAGGAGAGTTACCGCCACCGCCCAGAGGATCGCCAGGCCGGCGACCATCTCGGAGGAAAAGCCGTCCCGGTGGACCAGCCCGACCATACCCAGCTGCAGAAGGCTGACGACAAGAACCAGGACTGCGTAGACCACCGTCCCCGCCAGCCCGACGATCGCCCAGGCGCGAGCATCCTCGTGGCCGGCGTCGCACAGGCGCCTCCACATACCGGCACCGAAGACGATCAGGCAGATCGCCGCCAGTCCGTAGAGGTAGGACGACACCGACTGGAAGGTGCTCTGGCCGAGGAAGTATTCGGCGATCTCGCCCGCCGGTGCCTCGAACGGCGAAGGCACTCCGCCCTTGACGTTGCCGAACCGCGCAGCGAAATGGGCGAACAGGACCGCGCCGAGGCCGGCCAGAGGAACCGATTTGTTGAAAGAGATCTGTCTGCTCATGCAGGCTTTCCGCAGGTAGGAGGTCAACCTCTACAATAAGCCCCTGCGACATCTGCCGGTCACCAGGGGGAGGATCCACATGGCTCGCTACACCCGACTTCTCAGCATCTTTGCGGTACTGGTTCTGTTTGCTTCAGCTTGCGGCGGCAACGGGGACGACGACGGCGACGCCGGCACCGAGGGGACCGGATCCGGGTCCGCCACCGGCACCGAAGCGGCGGATGGCACGCCCACCCCGATCGTCGAGGAGACCATGGCACTTTCCGGCGGCGAGACCGCCAACTTCCACGACGAGGCGGACGTAACCGGCGAGGACAGCATCGAGCTGGAGCTGGACGACAACTACTTCGAGCCGACCGTCATGACCGGCCAGGCCGGGCAGGAGATCACGCTGGAGCTGTTCAACGAGGGCGGCAACATCCACAACTTCTCCGTCACCGAACAAAACGTGTCGGAGGACCTCGAAGAGGGCGGCAAACAAGAGGTCGAGGTCAAGTTCCCCGAGTCCGGTGCTCTCAAGTTCTTCTGCAAGTACCACCAGGAGCTAGGCATGCGCGGCGAGCTGAAGGTCTCCTGAGCCGGGCTTAGTCGGGCAGCTTGAAGTGGGGGTTCTCGATAACCCCGACCACGTCTTCGGTCGGACTGAGAACCGTCGCCACCCTGATCCCTTCGCCCACCTCGAAGATGTCGGTCCGGGGTTGTGCTCCGCCGCCCATGAGGGTTCCGAGCGCCTGCTCGATGTTCCGAACGCCCCAGTAGGAGACGGCCCCGGCTTCTACGTCGGCTTCGGGGTCCAGGCCCAGCTCGTATCCGCCTACGTTGAAGCCGACGTAGAAGGGCTCGTCGAAGTACGGCTGCATTCCGAGGACGCTGCTCCACCACTCCTTGGCGGCTTCCAGGTCGGGGGCGGGGTATATGACGGTTCTAAGGCCCTGAAACATTTGAGCTACCTCCAGAAATCGGGCCGAAGGGCCACGTGTACGCCCCGAGAAAGCTAGGCTGAAGCACATGGTAAGTCAGGGTGGAGGTTGGGAACCACCGGGAGCCGGCAGCGGTTGGGGGCCGGCGGGCGTTGCGGCGCCCCGTCCGGACAAGCCGGTCTCCAGCAAGCGCCCGTACATGCCCGGCTACGGGGTCAAGGGTCCCGAGGAGGGCGGCGGCCTGCTTCCCTGGGCCTGGGCCGAGGGCAGGCTGACCCGCAGCCACGACTACTGGCTGGCGTCGGTGCGGCCGGACGGCCGGCCCCACGTCATGCCGGTGTGGGGCGCCTGGAACCAGGGCTCCTTCTGGTTCAGCGGGAGCGGCAAATCCCGCAAGATTCTCAACCTCCGGGACAACCCCGCCTGCAGCGTCACCACCGACGACGCCCAGGAGCCGGTGGTAGTCGAGGGGACGGCCGAGATTGTCGACAACCGGGCGCTGCTGGCCATCTTCCTAAACCGGATCAACATGAAGTACCAGACCAACTACACGCTGGACTTCCTCGATCCCGAGGTGAACGCCTGCGTGAAGGTGAAGCCGGCCCGGGTCTTCGGGCTGGAGCAGGAGAACTTCACCGGCTCGCCCACGCGTTGGGACTTCTAGCTACGGGACATCGGACCAGAAGCGGGCTCATGGCCGCTCTGTTCATCGCGGCCGCGCAGACGGCCGGACTGATCGGCATCCCTTTCACCACGGTCGGCCCCTGGTACAACAACCTCGAGAAGGCGCCCTTCAACCCGCCTTCCTGGGTGTTCGGCCCCGTCTGGACTCTTCTCTACCTGATGATCGGGTACGCCGGGTGGCGCGCCTGGCTGGCGGAGCCTTCCCGGAGCCGCACGCTCGCCCTTCGTGGTTGGTGGACGCAGCTGGCGCTGAACGCCTCCTGGACTCCGGTCTTCTTCGGACTTCAGCAGCCGGAGGCCGGGCTGGTGGTGCTGCTGCTGGTCGTGGTGGCGGTCGCCGCAACCTGGTGGCACCTGCGGAAGGCAGCCGCGACGGCCGGGATGCTGTTCGTGCCCTATCTCGGGTGGGTCCTGTTTGCGACCGCCCTAAACGCCTGGATAGTCTTCGCCAACTAAGGCAGGTACTGCTCCTCGATCGCAGTGATACGCCCTCCGGCTACCGTGAGCCAGAACGGCACCGCCAGACGGTCTACCGTCTTCAGGTAGGCGTCCATCTCCTGCAGAGTTGCGTCGTTCAGGTCGGCGTTGGAGTCCTGAGCCAGCTTCACCAGCTTCACCGTCGCCTCCGGCGCAAGCGTTCCGGTCCGCAGCTTCTTGTTGGCATTGACGATGTAGTAGTCGTTCGGGAGGTCGCTCTCACCCGGGTTGTCCCGTTTGAAGGCGTCGACCGCCTCCTGCCCGGAGAGGATCTGGATCACGTCGATGGTCGCCTTGCGCTCCGGGACGCTGAGCTCGGTGAGGTACGCCGGGTGGCGGCCGTCCGCCAGGTCCAGTAGGCCGGCCGCGATCGACTCGGCGGGTAACGGGGTGGTGGAGGCATCCGGCGTCGGGGTCGCAGGCCCGGAGGTGCCGGTTGGGGTCGGGGACTCCAGGACCACCGGGTCGTCGTTCGAACACGCCGAAAACACGACCAGTAGAAGCACGGCAGCAAGCACCCTTACTGACCGAAATCGCGTCATGGGCAGAGCCTAGATCGTAGGCGTGCTTTTCACCACTGGCGCACCACTGCGCCGGAGCCGGACTGTAGGATCGGTCCGCCTCTGCCCATAACCCCTACACAGGATCTGGATGCCCAGGGAAACCGCAGACGAACCGAGCCGCCGGGGGGTGCTGCCGGCCCTCTCTCGCCTCGTCGCATCTCCGATCTTCTGCTACCTCAGCGTCCTGGCAATCCAGCTGAGGGTGGTGTGGGAGTTCTGGTCCGGACGCGATCTCCCGTACGGCGACACGTCCGGGTACTTCACGGTCGCTCAGGTCTGGGCAGACTCGCTAAAAAACGCCTTCTTCTGGTCGCCGCTCTACACGGCGTACTACGGAACGGTCCTGAAATTCGCCGGTGACCCGGTGGTGGCCACGCTGGTCCACCGCATGATCGTCGTCTTCGCCGTCACCGTCCTGGTGACGGCGGTAGCCCGCCGACTGCTCCCGGCGAGCGCCGCCTGGCTCGTGGCCGTGTGGTGGGCAGTTCTGCCCATCAACTACGACACCCTCTACGAGGTACATCTCTTCTCGTTCATCCCCGTACTTGCCGCAGTCCTGCTGGTGGCTTCGAACCCGACCCACGGCCGCAGGGCGGCGGCTCTTGCGATCTTCGGCGCTTCAACGTTGCTCGTGCGCAACGAGATGATCTTCGCTACCGCAGTCTTCGGGATTTTCTGCCTCTGGGCTCTTTTGCGGGAGGCGCGCCGCAGCGGAGGCGGCGGGGGATTCCTGCGGCTTCTTCGCCCCTATCTGGCCGGCGCAGCAGTGGCGGCGCTGGTCGTGGCGTTCTTTTACACCCGGTCGACCGTTCAGCTCCCCCAGCTCGCAGATATCTTCCGTGAACGAGCCAGGGTGAACTTCTGCCAGGCCTACGCCTTCAGCTACAAGCAGAGAAACCCGGAGTGGCCGGGCAACCCCTTCACCGACTGCGGCGGGTTGATGGCATCCACCTTCCACTCCGGCGACGAGAGCTCGTCCGGCCCGGGATTCACCGAGAGCGTTCGCCGCAACCCCGACGCGGTGCTGGATTACGTCATGTGGAACGCGGCTCTCGTGCCCAACGGCATCCAGCTGGCGTTGTTCAACGGGACCTCCCGCAGCCAAAACCCCGACTACGTGACGGTGCCTCTCAACCAGACGCTCCCATGGATCCTGTCGGTCGTTTGTTTGTTGATGCTTCTCGGGGGCGCCTGGGCGTACCTCGGGGATCGCCGGTTCTGGAGGGACTGGATCGGTGATCGGCGGTGGCCGCTGCTCGCATTGGCGTCACCGGCGATCGGGGTGGTTGTCGTGATGATCCAGCAGAGGCCGCGGCCCAGCTACATGTTCTCGTTCACCCTGCTCCTGATGATCCTCGTCGGGTTCTCGGCGTTCACGTTCCTTCGGGTGTTCCGCTCGAGCGATCTCCTGGCCGCCGCAGTACCGCTGGTCGTCCTGGCGGTTCTTGTCCTCGCCCCGACGCCCTATACGGAGGGCTCGCGGCCCCTGCAGGAAAGATACGAAAGCCTCGAACCTCGTTTAGAGGAACTGAGCGTCACCGGTACATCCGTGCCGGGCTACCGGGAAGATCTGTGCCGGTACCTGTCCGTCTCCAACTGCAAGATCGTCGACTACTGGACCGCCGTGCGCCCGCTTGCGGTGGCAGGGGGTGACCTCGATGCAGTCCTAGCGCAGCTGGACATCGGACTCTTCTACGCCGACGAAGCCGTCTTGAACGATCCCATCGCCGCCGAAATAGTCGGTGGAGCCAACCCGGAGTGGAGGCGCACGGAAGGAACCACCGGGCCGGCGCTGTTCGAACGGGTATCGAGCGGGCCGCAGAATTGAGCTCGCTACCGGCTGCAGACTGCCATCAAATCCAGGCCGGCTTCCGGGCGGTCCGACCGAAGTTCGAAATCGGAGGTCGTGAACTCCGACCCCGGACTCCCCTCGCGAATGCGGGAGCGGGTCAGCTTGTAGTCGTAGAGGATCTGCCGGACCCGACGGGGAAGGATTTTGCGAAGACGGAGCGGATCCTTCCTGAGCAGGGACCTCAGCTGCCGGCGTTCGTCGTCGAAGAAATCCATGTACCGGGGGGAGCCGAAGAGCGCGTATATCTGGACCCGGCGATAGTGCTCCCGGCAAACGGCTTCCAGCTCGAGGGGGTCGTACTCCCGGTAGTGGTAGGGGTCGATGATCTCATCGGGCATCCCGAACGTCAGGCGGTTGGGCGTGACGAAGACGGCGACGCCGTCCGGCCGGAGCACTCGCACCGATTCCGCAAGCAGGGGCTCGGGGTCCGGGATGTGCTCGATCGAGTGGATGGAGAGCACGGAGGAGAATCGATCGCCGGCAAACGGCAGATTGCGCATGTCTGCCGCAACGCACGGTCCGGCCAGGGCTCCGAGGGGCTCGGGCTCGAGATCCAACCCGACCACCCGTCGGGGCGCGAGCAGCACGTGAGCGTGGCCCGTGCCGCAACCGATGTCCAGCACCGTTCCCCCGTCGAGGAACTGTGCCGCGAGCGAGTAGCAGGCGGCGTGCCTCTGCCAGCTGGCGTTGAACCCCCCGCTGGACGTGACGATACGTTCGCCGGTTACCCTCAAAACCGCCTCACCGTACCTTCCGAAGGACGGTCTGCAGCTTGAGTTCCCGGCACGAGTCGCCCCTGGTCATGGTGGTCATGCCAGCCTATAACGCTGCAGGGACGCTGGTTTCCACCCATCAGACAATCCCCGCATCCTGCGTCGACGAGGTGCTGCTCGTTGACGACGGCAGCTCGGACGAAACGGTCGACATCGCACGGACGCTGCCCCTCAAGATCATCGCCCTTCCCCACAACGTCGGCTACGGCGGGAACCAGAAGGTCTGTTACCTCGAAGCCCTGCGCCTGGGAGCCGATGTCGTGGTCATGCTGCACCCGGACGGCCAGTACGACGCAGCCGTCATTCCCGACCTGATAGCCCCGATACTCGCCGGGAACGCCGACCTGGTGCTCGGGAGCCGGATGCTTCAGCCGGGCCAGGCGAGGAAAGGCGGAATGCCGCTGTACCGCTTCGTCGCCAACAAGCTGCTGACTGCGGCGGAGAACCTGGCCCTCGGAACTTCGGCCAGCGAGTTGCACACCGGCTACCGCGCCTACTCCCGGCGGTTCCTGGAGCTGGTGCCCTTCCTCAGAAACTCGAACAACTTCGTTTTCGACTCCCAGATGATCGCCCAGTCGGTCGCCTTCTCCCAGCGGCTGGTGGAGGTGCCGATCCGGACCCGGTACCACCCGGAAGCTTCTTCGACCTCCCTGAAGGCCAACCTGGAGTACGGGTTGGCAACCCTTCTCACCATGGTGCGCTGGCGCCTACACAAGGCCGGCATCCTTAAGTGCAAGCTCTTCCGGCGCTAGCTTTCGATCGACAGAGGCGCCCCCGAGACGAATCGAACGTCCGACACCAGGTTTAGGAAACCTGTGCTCTATCCACTGAGCTACGAGGGCTTGGGTGCAACAAACCATCCTACCCAAGGCTGGCGGTCCGAAGAGAGTATCCAGCGTTTCAGGCGCCTCACAGCACTCCCAGGGTGGTATCGAGCCGACCGGCAGGTGGGAGAGCCGGGTCGGCCACCGGCCCGCGGGGCTTTACCGAGTGAAGGCGGGGTTTCTGGACTTAAGAAGCGGTAGCACGGCGGTTACCGTCAATTAGCCTCACGGTTACGGCGACGAAACCTGCTGTCCCTACTGTGGTTACCAGGAGCACCCACAAAAGGCCTTCAAATAGCAGCACGGGGGACCCGCCTGGAGGGTCCCCCGCAGTACCCCAAGCCGGCCGGCTTTGTTCGTTCGATCCCCTGGAGGTGCAGATGGAAACCAATGGAATCACGACCGCAGAGCTCGAAGCCGCCCTCGGCGGCCTCTACACCGCTCCCAAAGATCCCGACGCACCGGACTTCGCGGATGAGCCGGATCCGACACCGGTCGACGAGTTGCCGCTCCCGGCGACCGCACGCCGTTTCACTGTCGCCGACATGGAAGCGACGCTCGGTGACATGTACACCGCCCCCTCCCTGGAGGAGGCCGCCTAGAACAAAGCTTCGATCCCGCAGGAAAGGCCCGGCCCCTGGGAGCCGGGCCTTTTTTGTGTGGGAGTATTGCTTCAGCGCAAATCGGAGAGTTCATGGCGATAACCGAGTCCAGCACAGCAACCGAGGCCCCCGGCCCCAAGGGGCTTCCCCTGGTGGGGTCCGCGATCGATCTGCTCCGCGACTTCCTGAACACCACTCTCGACGGCCGCCGTGAGTTCGGCGACGTCGTTCGCTACGTGGCCGGCCCGCCCGGACCGATGAGGGTGGTCGCCTACGGCATCGCCCACCCGGATGGGATCCAGCACGTGCTCGCCTCCGGTGCCGAGAACTACTCCAAGCAGGATGCCGCCTACAACGAACTCCGCGCCCTCGTGGGCAACGGGCTGCTGACCAGCGAAGGAGAGACCTGGCGCCGGCAGAAGCGACTCGTCCAGCCTCTGTTCACGCACTCGCGGGTTGCCGGGTACGTCGAGATGATGTCGGAGGAGAGCGCCGGGCTCATCGAACGGTGGAACGAGATGCGCAACAAGGACGGCACGGTGGACCTCCATTCCGAGATGACCCGGTTCAGCCTGCGGGTGGTCTGCCGGGCGCTCTTCGGCACCGACGTGGACCGCATCATCCCGGTGCTCAAGGACAACGTCCCGTACCTCAGCCGGAAGGCCTTCACGCGAAGCCTGTCTCCGGTCCACATCCCCCACCACTGGCCGACACCGGGCAACCGCCACGTCGACCGGGCGGCGAACGAGATCTACGACGTGGTCGACCAGCTGATCGCCGATCGCAGGGCTACGCCCAGCGGGTCCGAGGACCTGCTCAGCCTGTTGTTGAACGCCCAGGACCCGGAGGGCGGGCAGGGCCTGTCGGATGCCGAGGTCCGGGATCAGGCCCTGATCTTCCTGCTGGCCGGACATGAGACCACCGCAACCTCTCTGACCTTCACCCTTCACCTTCTCGGACTCCACCCCGAGGCTCAGCAAAAGGTTCGCGACGAGGCAATCGCCGTGCTGGGCGACCGCCTGCCCGACCACGCCGACACCTCGAAGCTGACCTACTCGACCATGGCCATCAAGGAGGCGATGCGGTTGTACCCGGCGGTTTACGTGATCCCCCGTCTGGTGGTGAACGATGACGTCGTCGGCGGCTACCGCCTCCCCGCCGGCTCGGTGGCTGCGCTCAGCGCCTGGGTGACGCACCGGCACCCGGACTTCTGGGACGACCCGGAGCTGTTCGACCCGGAGAGGTTCACGCCGGACAAGGAAAAATCCCGGCACCGCTACGCATATTTCCCCTTCGGCGGCGGGCCCCGGGCCTGCATCGGCCAGTACTTCTCGATGCTGGAGTCAATAGTCATGACCCCGGTCCTCGTGAGGGCGTTCCAGTTCACCTCCCCGCCGGGCGACGTAAAACTGTTCAACGGCATTACGCTCAGGCCGCACCAGGCGATGCCCTGCCGAATAGACCCGGCCCGATAAGTCCCATCGACGCCCTCACCGCCTCCAGGCAGCTGGACCAGATGTTGATAATCGACGTGCGGGAGGCCTACGAGGTGGAGGAGGGGCACCTGCCGGGGGCGGTCCACATTCCGATAGGCCAGCTCAGCCACCGCATGTACGACCTGGACCGGTCCCGGCCGATTCTGCTGGTTTGCGAGACCGGGCAGCGCAGCGGCTCCGGCGAGGAGATCCTGAAGGACTCGGGGTTCGACGCCCACAACCTCGACGGCGGGATGTGGGGTTGGAGGCTTAGAAACCTCCCGGTGGTCATTCCGCAGGATCCGGGGTAGCCTCCGCAGGGAAGCGGCTGCCTTCCGCGACGGCAGCAAATGACGGCTCGAAGTCGGTGAGAACGGCGTCCCGGAACTCCGCTCCGTCCCCCGGGGAGCAGGTGCCCTCTTCCTGGGCCTCGGCAGAGACAAGGTGCACCCGGCCGCTTTCGACCGCCCAGTACTTCACGTAACGCTCGACGGTACGGCCGTCGCCGTCCACCACCGAGTACCCGCTGCGCCTTCCTTCGCTCCCCCCGACCTCAGCATCCGATGGTTTTTCGGTCTTCACCTCGAACTCGGGAGGGCATGTTCCTTCCCGGTCCTCGGTGAAGGTGCGGTTGTCGTCCTCGATCAGAGCGTCGACGGTGGCGCCGGGGGACACCGGGAAATTGAGGTACTCCACCAACCCCACCGCATCTCCCGCCCGGGAGACACAGAGGAAGGGCGCGTCGCCGGGGCACCCCTGCACGCTGAACCCGCCGGCCAGAGCGACGGGCTCGGCAGGACGAGCGGACCAGTCGATCGTCACGGTGGGCACCGGCGAACGGGTCGCCTGTGAGGTGGGTGATTGGCTCGGCTCCGGCGAGCTGCTGCCTCCGCAGGACGCCAGAAATAGAACCGAAATTACTGCTGCCGTGCGACGGATCAAGCTGACCTCCTTCGATCTGGGTGTGCCCGGCCGGGCAGAACCTTATAACCGAGTGTTGCCCGAAACTGAAGGGGTGACTTTTCTGGCGCTGGCCGCCGTGCTCGCGGCATACAACAACGGCCTGAACCGGTGGCCGCCCTTCCACGGCCGGCTCTACGTCCCGCTGAACCTGGCGCTTACGGCTGCGGTGACCCTGGTGGGCGTCACCCTGGGCGGCCTCGACCGTGAGGACCTTGGACTGGGGCCCGGGCAGGGCGGCGGCGCGGCGATCGGACTGGCTCTGGGGGTGGCGGCGTCCGTTCCGCTGTTTCTGGCCGTACTCAGCAGAAGGGCCGCCGAGCGGGTCGCGGACGAAAGGTTCGCCGGCGTCGGCCGGGCCGGCCTCGCCTACCGGACGCTGCTGCGGATACCGCTGGGGACGGCGCTGCCCGAGGAGCTGATCTTCCGGGGCGTGTTGTTCGGGCTGCTGGTTCAAGGAGGCGAACTCCAGGCGGCGCTCTGGTCCAGCGTGGTATTCGGCCTGTGGCACCTCGCCCCGGCCTACAACCGGATGGAGGAGAACGGCGGGATTGCAGGCGCCAGCCGGTACGCCGTGGCCGGGAAGCTGGCGGCTGCGGTTGTGGCGACCGGCGCCGCCGGCCTGACCTTCACCTGGCTGAGGGTGGCGACCGGCGGCATTGTTGCGCCGTTCGTGCTGCACGCCGCCGCGAACTCCCTGGGCATGATTGCCGCCCACCTCGCCAGCCGGCGGTCGGGTGCCTAGCCCTCGGGGCAGTGCTCCTGGACGAACTTTTCGATGTTGGCCGCCGCGGTTCTGACCTCCTCGGTGTCCAGCTTCGCCAGAGACTCCTCCATCCTCTGCAGCTGCTCAGGGGTGATGCTCGCGATGGCGGACGGGTTGGTGAAGTCGAGGTCCCCGGCTCCTTCGGCGAAAGTGCGGTAGGCGTTGCCGAGGGTCCTGAAGTCGTCCGAGACCTCGTTGGGCACCTTGTCGGCGACGCTTTCCATGAACTCTGCAATCTTCGTGAAGCTGGACGGGCTCAACGGCTGGTCGGGGTCGGGGGAAAAGCCGGCGAACGAGTTCGCATACTCCAGGCAGTCGGCGTCGGCGATCGCCCTCGCCTGCGGCGATTCCTCGGCTTCGGTGGCCCGAGCGCTGGGGGTCGACTCGCCTTTGGAATCGGAGCCGCCGCCGCAGGCCGGCGCCAGAAGCCCAACCGCAAGGAGCAGCACGCACAATCGAACCCATTTACCTGTCATGGACTTCCTCTCAACGTCGATTGTCTGATTCTTCCCTATTGCGCGGTTCAGGTCTTTTCCGGAGCCCCACCGGGGAGTAAAATCGAACCAACGGCGCGTCCCGCGCCCGACCCCTATCCGGAGCCCACGCGCCGGCTCGTGGGGTAAAGGGGGCTTCGAGCTCTCGGGATTGGTCAGCGATGCCCTTGTCCAGCGGGGCGGCGGGAGCGTGGGTCTCGAAGCTTCGTTGGGGACGGGAGCACGAGATGACCAAGCAGAAGACCTTCAAGCGCCGGGTGCGCACCCGCATGGAAAAGACCTCCGAAAGCTACACCGCCGCCAGGCGCCAGCTTTTGGCGCATTCGGAACGGCAGGCGGAACCCCAACCGGCGGCAGGCCCGGAAACGCCTGCGGGCACGTCCTCGACCGGAGTCTCAGAGAACCGGGTCTCCGCCGAGGTGGTCGCCGCAAAGACCGGCCGGGACTGGGACTCGTGGTTCGCCCTGCTCGACGCATGGGGCGCACAGGGGCGCAAGCACTCGGAGATCGCGGGCTGGCTCACCGGAGAACAAGGTGTGGCCGGTTGGTGGGCGCAGAGCATCACGGTTTCCTACGAACAGGCAAGAGGCCTGCGGGTGCCCGGCCAGGGCCGGGACGGCGCCTACTCGGTCAGCGCCAGCAAGACCGTGAACGTGCCGGTCGAATCGTTGTTCCGGGCGGTGGACGACGCCGAGATGCGTTCACGGTGGCTGCCGCAGGACCTCCTGGAGATCACCACCTCGTCGCCCCACAAGTCGATCCGGGGCAGGTGGGACGGGGGCGACGGCCGGGTCGCCATCGGGTTCGTCGCCAAGGCAGAGGGCAAGAGCCAGATCGCACTGGCCCACGAAAAGCTGGCCGACCCCGGGTCGGCCCGCCGGATGAAGGCCTTCTGGGCGGAGCGCCTCAACGAGCTCAAGCGGCTGCTTGAAAGTTGAGCCGGGAGGCGGCCGGCGCCCTTTCGGCCCCGAATGAACTGAGAATTCTCTAATTTTCTTTGGCCTCTATTTAACTTAGTCGGCCCTCCTGCCGATACATGCGCTGTCTTAGCCCTCCGAAAGGCAGCTAAATGAACGGTCCGACCGACCTCTTGCCAAACGCGTCCCGAATCCTCGGATTCCGCAGGTTTCTCCTGGTGACCATGCTGATCTCGGTCGTCGCAACCCTTGCACCGAGCGCCCCTGCGCTCGCCGTGAGTCCCAAAGCGGCTGAGGCCGAGCGGATAAAGGATCTGTGCCGGAGGAACGGGCTGAAGGTCGTCGAGAAGGCAACCGCCCAGTGCAGCCACGGCGAGGACCCGCCCCCCCACGGCAAACAAATTCACAAGTCGGTCAAGCCGGTTGCGATAGCCCCCGCCGCCGAGTTCGGCGCCGCCGCATCTGAGGGGACCCAGCTGACGCCGGGCGCCCCGAACTTCACCTGCGACGGGGACGGCACCACAGGTTTCCGCACCCAGGTGGTCTACGTCCGTGCCTCCGACAGGGCGGACCGCTACGCCACCTACAAAGCGTCGTTCCTCCAGTGGGCGTGGGAGGCCGACCAGATCTACCGGATGAGCGCCCAGGACACCGGCGGCCTCCGCCGCATCCGGTTCGTCCACGACAACACCTGCACCCCTACCGTCTTGAACCTGACGCTGTCGGCAAGCGGTGACGACAACCTCAGCGCCACGATCTCGCAGCTGGAACAGGCCGGTTACGACCGCACCGACCGCAAGTACATGATCTTCATGGACGCCAACGTCCTGTGCGGGGTCGGCACCATGGTCGGCGACGACCGCCCGGGCGCCGAGAACTGGAACAACCAGGGACCGGACTACGCCCGCATCGACTCCGGCTGCTGGAGCGGCGACATCGCAGCCCACGAGCATATGCACACCATGGGAGGAGTCCAGAACTCCGCCCCCCACGGAAGCGGAGGAAACCACTGCACCGACGAGTACGACGTCATGTGCTACTCCGACTCCCCCAACTACCCGTCCATGCAGATCGCCTGCCCCACCACCAGCCGGGACTGGAGCCGGTTCGACTGCAACTACGACGACTACTTCCACAGCAGTCCGCCGTCCGGCAGCTACCTGGCGACCAAGTGGAACACTGCGAACAACCGGTTCCTCGCCTCAGACGGCGGCGGCTCGGCTCCGGTGTGCCCCGACCAGTCCTCCGAGCCGGACGAGACCTACGCCACAGCTCGCCCGCTGACCACCGGCGTTGCCGCCGCCCGGACCTTCTGCCTCGCCGGGGACCAGGATTGGATGTACTTCCAGGCGACGGCCAACCAGCGATACCGGGTCGAGATCGTCAACCACGCCGCGCCGATCACCCCCGCCATCGAGGTCTACGCCGGCAATGGCAGAAAGATGCTGGCATCGAACGTGCCCGCCCCGGGAGGTCACGCGGTGGTCGAACTCCGCGCCCGCACCGGTGGAGCGCATTATCTAAAGGTCTTCAACACGCCCGCCACCTTCACCCCGGCGGTCACCAACGTCTACAGCATCAAGGTCTCCGACGCGTCCCAGTCGGGGTCGGCGGTCGGCGGCTTCGGCTACAACGCCTACAGCCAGCTCGGAGGGAGTCCGGCAGAGGCGATCAAGGCGCTTCCGGGGATCTCGTTCAACGCCGGTGCGGTCCAGGTCGCCGGCGGGCTTCTTCACAGCGCCGCTGCCATGAGCGACGGCACCGTTCGCACCTGGGGCTGGAACGCCTACGGCCAGCTGGGCAACGCGACGTTGCTCGACAGCTCCACGCAGGTCCAGCCCACCGGCCTGACCGGCGTAGCTTCGGTCTCCGCAGGTTACCTGCACACGGTCGCCTTGAAGAAGGACGGCACGGTTTGGGCGTGGGGCTGGAACGGAGTCGGGCAGTTGGGAGACGGCACCACCGTCGACCGGACGGTCCCCGTGAAGGTCGCAGGCCTGACCGACATCGTCGAGGTCTCCGCAGGTTGGTTCCACAACCTGGCGATCAAGCGGGATGGGACGGTCTGGGCCTGGGGCTTCAACGCCTTTTCGATGATCGGCGACGGCACCACCGTCGACCGGCCCGTTCCGGTCAAGCTCGGCCTGACCAAGGTGACCTCGGTGGCCGCCGGGGGCTATCACAGCCTGGCGACGCTCGAGGACGGTACCGCTCGGGCATGGGGCTGGAACGGATACGGCCAGCTCGGCGACCGCTCCCGAACCACCCGCACGGTTCCTGTCAGCGTTTTCGGCCTTACGAACACCTACCGGGTCAGCGCAGGCTGGACCCACTCGGTGGCGCTTCGGAACGACGGGTCCGTTCTGGCGTGGGGAATCAACGCCCAGCAGCAGGCGGGCGGCGCAGTGAGCCCCGACAGAGTCACGCCGGTCACGATCAACTGCGGCAGCAACGCTGCCTGCCCCAAGGTGACGGGCACCCAGTTCCTCGGAAAGATCGCCTGGATATCGTCGAACAGCTCACTGCACAACCTGGCGCTGGCGGAAGACGGGACGGTCTGGAGCTGGGGCTGGAACGCCCTGGGCCAGCTGGGCGACGGTAGCCTGGTGGACTCCGGCGTTGCGGTCAAGGCCGCGACGACGGCCAACGACGTCGGCGCCGGCTTCTATCACAGTCTCTACCGGTCCTGACCCGTGAAAGGCAGGCTCTCCCACGCCGTCGACACCCTCTGCCGGTTCCTGGAGTCGAGTCTCGGGCTGTTGCGGTAAACGGCGTTAGGGTGGTCCCTCGAAATCCAGTCCTGCAGAAAGGGGCCCCATGGAACACACCAGAGCCGAGGACATCCCCTGGGAGCCGGCGCCGGCAGACCACTTCACCGGGAAGGTCTTCTTCGGCCCCCTGAGCCACGCCACGCCGGACGGCCTGAACGCCCTGGCCGTCCAGTTCGAGCCCGGGGCGCGCACCGACTGGCACACCCACCCGGACGGCCAGGTGCTTTACGTGGTCAACGGCGCCGGGATCGTGCAGAAGGACGACGGGACGACGGCTGAGTTCTCGGCCGGCGACGTGGTCTACGCCCCCCCGGGCGAGCGGCACTGGCACGGGGCCCGGCCGAACAGCCCGATGACGCACCTGTCGCTGACCACCGGCGGCGCCACCGAGTGGCTGGAAGACAAGGTTTCCGAAGAGCAGTACAACAGCCGTCCGGAGTAGGACCTACCTCCGAACCGCAGCGATCCTCTGGACGGCCGCCGGTTTGGGCTCTTCGACCTGAAGGTCCTCGTACGCCACGACCTGAAGTGCCGGGCGGGCGACGTCCAGCAGCTCGCCCGGCTCCAGCAGAAAGTCGGGGTTCTTCGGGGTGCCGAACCGCTCGTTGCCCCGGGCAAAGGTTTCGTAGATGAGGGCCCCGCCCGGCCCAACAGCTTCTACGAGGTTCCCCAGCACCGGCCGGTACAGGTAGTTCGCCACCACGACCGCCCCGAAGGTGCGGCCCGCAAACGGGAACGGTCCGCCGTCCTCCAGGTCGAGCTCGTGACTTTCGATCGACGGGTTCCCCCGAAGGTCCTCGATCCCCCGGAGGTCCCGGTCCACCGCAACCACCGGGTGGCCGCGTTCGGCAAAGAAACGGGTGTGCCTGCCGGCGCCGCAGGCGAGGTCCAGCACTGTGGAGCCTGGCGGCACCAGGCCGGCGAACCTGACCACCCACGCCGAGGGAGGTGAACCTCGATGCCAGCCTTTAGGGGTTGGTGCGGAGCTCGAATCGGAGTCCATGAGGCACTGTAGCGCCTCGGTTCAACAGAGGCCGAGCAGCTCTGAAAGACCCAGCAGGCTGAGCAGCGAACCCAAGCCGGCGCAACCCCCGTTCGCCTGGGGCTCGGCGGTTTCAACCGGCAACTCATTCGCCGGCACGATGCCCTGTGGAACGAGCTCGAGGGTTCCCGCCGGAGGAGGCGCCAAAGCCCCACCGGGAGCGGCGGCCTGTGGGGGCTGGACGGTTTCCGTTGTCCCCGGAACACCCGCGGTCCCCGGCGTCCCGGCGGTCCCCGGTGTCCCGGCGGTTCCCGGGGAGCCCACTACAGAAGTTCCGGCAGACCCCGCGGCACCGGCGCCGCCTACCGAGCTCCCCCCCGGAGCGCCGTTGCAGCCGCCGGTACAGGAGCTGGAGCCCCCGTTGGCGCCCGGCGTCCCGGCGCCGCCGGAGCCCCCTGCACCGCCGGCCAGCCCGCCGATCGACCCACCGGCGCCCCCGTCCGCACCCGAAGCCCCGGAGCCCGGGTGCCCGGCGGCTCCGAAGACGCTGCTACCGAACCTTGCCGGGGAACAGTCTGAGCCGCAGTGCGCCTCGTCTGAGAGGGTGAACGCTGCGAACACCGTTGCCGCGACGGCCAGCAGGAACAGGATTCCAACAACCGGAGTGAGCCTCAAAGAGGCGTTTCTTCCCATGGCCTGGCGGACCCCTCAGTGAATCTGCAGCGTGAAGTGGGGGGACATTGTAGGCAAGCCGGGAAAAAATAGATAGAGGGAAATCTGCAGCCGCGGGATCTTCCAGGCTTAGTCGATCACCCGGACGAACAGCCGGCCGTCGGGGGTGCGGCACTGCTCGGGGTAGGACTCCATGACCGGGTAGCCGGCGGCGGCACACTGCTCGAAGTTACGGATGCCGCTGAACGCCGACGGCGGGTCGACCATTACGGTTGGCTCCGGCCGGGGGGTGTCGTCCGAGCTGACCGGGGTGTCCGGACCGGCCGGTGACGACGCGTTCCCGCCTGAAGCCGGCGGGTTGGCGTCCGAGCCCCCTCCTGCCGGTGGGTCGACGAGGGCCGGCTCAGTAGCGGCGGCGTTCCCCTCGCCGGTGGGATCTCCGGTGGACGACGGTTCGGCGGAGTCCACCTGGAAGTCGTCGTCGCCTCCGCCCAGGTTCCCGGAAGCCGCAGCCACCGCCAACGACGCCAGGACAAAGATCCCGATCAATGCCGCAATTAGGGTTCGCCGGCCTGGTTTGTGCATGAGGGCCTCCTGCGGGTGGACTCTGCCAATCTACCCCCATTTGACGGTGCTCCGGGCCGGTTGGTTCCCAGGTGCCGTGCAAGGCACTAGTCCCACAAAGCCGCAACCATCCGGTCGACAGCCTCGATCCCGGTCGCAGCGCCGGCGGCGGGATCCTCCGGGTCGGCGACCGGCGTGCGAGAGGAGCTGGTGCTGTCCATGCACGACAGAACCGCAGGCGTGAAGAAGCGGGTCAGCTGGCCGTACCCGTGGCCGTCGTCCCGTCCGTGCGGGCGGAAGTGGTAGCGGAGCGGCGAGTAGGTGTAGAGGTGGTTGCGAGCCCGGGTCATGGCAACGTAGAGGAGGCGGCGCTCCTCCTCGATTTGTTCGGCGTCTCCGGTGGCCAGGTCGGACGGGATGTGGCCGTCGGTGACGTGGAGAACGTGGACCACATCCCACTCGCACCCCTTGGCCGAGTGGATCGTGCTGATCGTCACGAAGTCGTCGTCCAGGTGCGGCGGGCCGGCCAGGTCGCTGGTGGAGCTGGGTGGGTCGAGCGTCAGGTCGGCCAGGAACTGCCGCAGGCTGGAGCTTGCCGCCGCCAGCCGGCCCAGCTGGTCCAGGTCCGCGATGCGGGCGCCCGAGTTGGGGTACCGGGCGGTGACCGCCGGGTCCAGCCACGACCTGGCGCGCTCGACCGCGGCGCCGGGTGCCTCCGGTCCCAGGCTGCGGCACTCCGCAAGCGCCTCGGCCAGGGCTCGGACAGCTGTCTGCGGGGCCTCGGGCAGCCGGGAAATCGCATCGACCAATCCCTCGTCGGGGCTCTCTTCCTCCAGGATCCCCGCGGTGACCCGACGGGCGGCGCCGGGCCCCAGGCCGTCGATCAGCTGGAGCACCCGGAACCACGCCAGCTCGTCCCGGGGGTTCTCTATCAGCCGCATCAGGCACACCATGTCCTTGACGTGCGCCGCCTCCAGGAACCGAAGGCCACCGTACTTGATGAACGGGATTTTGCGGGCGGTGAGCTCCATCTCCAGCAGGCTCGAGTGGTGGGCGGCCCGCACGAGGATCGCCTGTCCCTGCAGCTTGGTCCCCTGCTCGTGGTGGTGCAACAGCCGGTCGCACACCTGCCGGGACTGATCGGACTCGTCGTCGCAGCGCACCAGCACCGGGCGCCCCCGGTCGTCCCGGGACGACCACAACTCCTTGGGGTGGCGCAGCGAAGCCTCGGCGATCACAGCGTTGGTGGCCGAAACCAGCGACGGCGTCGACCGGTGGTTGCGCTGGAGCATCACGACCTCGGAGCCGAAGCGCGCCGGGAACTCCATGATGTTGCGGTGGGTGGCCGCCCGGAACGAGTAGATGGCCTGGGCGTCGTCCCCGACCGCGGTCAGCGTCGCCCCTCCCCCGGCCATCGCCTCCAGGAGGTCGGCCTGCAGCGGGTTTGTGTCCTGGTACTCGTCGACGAGGATGTGGTCGAACTGCGACTGCAGGATCCGGGCGACATCCGGCACCTTGAGCAGGGCGTTCCAGAAAAGCAGCAGGTCGTCGAAGTCCAGGACCTGCCGCTCCCGCTTCCGGGCGGTGTAGGCCTCGAAGGCGGCCCGGATCTCGGCCTTCTCGTCGGCACACCAGGGAAACGTGGTGCGAAGAACCTGCGACAGCGGTGAGTTGGTGTTCACGCACCGGCTGAGGATGTCGGCCAGCGTCTGCTTGCGGGCTCGGCGACGGAACGGCGCCTCGGACTGATCGTCCTCGGCCGGGCCCTCGAGCTCCTTGCGGACCAATGCCAGCAAGTCGGCGGTGTCGGTCTGGTCCAGGACGGTGAACGAGGGCTCCAGCCCGATGGCTCGCCCATGCCGGCGCAGCATCCGGTTGGCAACCGCGTGGAATGTTCCTCCCCAGGTGCTGGCCGTCGACTCACCGGTCATCTGCTCGGCACGGTTGAGAAGCTCGGCCGCGGCCCGGCGGCTAAAGGTGAGCATTAGGATGCGCTCCGGAGGGACGCCCGATCGCAGCAGGTGGGTGAGCCGGGCGGTCAGCGTGGTGGTCTTCCCGGTCCCCGCCCCCGCGACGATCAGCAGGTGCCCGGCATCGTAGGTGGCAGCGGTCCGCTGCTCGGGAGTAAGGGTTTCTATATCGAACATCAGTTCGATATCTTACGCTGCGCTAGCTCGGATTCTCCGGATCGATGCCCATCAAATGCATCTTCGAGTTGATGCCGAGCTTGGCGTAGGCGTTGGAGAGGTGGGTCTCGACGGTCCGGGCGCCGATGAACAGCACCTTGCCGATCTCCTTGGCGGTCATCCCCTGCTGCGCCAGTCGCACAACCTCGCGCTCCCGCGGCGTCAGCGACGTCTTCCCCCGAGCGCCCGCCGCGGCCCGTCTACCCCTGGTCCCCAAGGCGGCCAACGCCTGCAGGGTCCTCTGCTTGCGGGCCACTGCGCCGCACTCCTCGAACAGCGCCGCCGCTCGCTCTAACGCCTTGACCGACTCCTCCCGGTCGGTGGCGGCCAGAGAACGACCCAGCACGTAGTGAGCCCGGGCCAGAAACGCCTGGCACCCGGTCCCCGACAAAAGGCGCACGGCGGCCTCGGCGGCAACCGCCGCCTGCGGGTTTCGGTCGTCGAGCAAAGCCCAGGCGTGGCCGAGGTGGGCCAGGCCCCGATACATGTCCCGGTCGACCTCCTCGGCAATCCGGTCCAGCTCCCCGGCGGCCAGCACGGCATCCTTCCGGCGGCCGGTCACCGAAGCGATCTCCGCGCGGTCCAGCACCATGGGTGCCACCCAGGGCCGGGCCTGCATCTCGATCATGCTTTTCGCCGCGGGGTCCAGCACCGCGCCGGCCTCCTCGAGGCGGTCCCTGCCGGCCAGAACCTGTGCCTCGGCCCACGAGGCGAAATCGACACAGAACGACCAGGTGCTGGTTCCGTAGAGCTCGCGGGCCTTGGAGGCGAAGACCTCCGCTTCCGCGAGGCGGCCGGTCTCCACCGCTGCGGCCGCTGCGAAAGGCAGTGCGTAGCCGCGCCGCCGGCTCAATCCCCCTGGGTTGGCGGCGAGCGCCTGCTCGGTGAAGCTGATGACGGCCGGGTAGTCGCCGGCGAACCAGCTGACCATGGCCGACCACTCCAGCACCACCGCCTCGATGAACCTGGGGTAGACCCGCCTGGCCTGGTCCAGCAGCGAAATCGCCTCAGGGATTCTCCCCTGAAGGGCCACGACGAGGGCAATGGCGGACAGCCCGCGCGCCCAGCCGTAGTCGTTGCCCGCATTGCGGGCCAGCTCGGCGCTGCGGCGGGTTGCATCCTCGGCGGGACCGAAGACCCCCATCGCAAGTTGCTGGTAGCCCCAAACCGCCCCTGCTTCTATTTGGGGGGCCAGCTCGCCGGCTGCGGAGGCGG
>DASTUJ010000179.1 GCA_035759705.1 Actinomycetota bacterium
AAGAAGTGGTTGAAGCCGACCTCGTACAGGCTGGCCGCCGACTGGTACGTCGCGATATGACCGCCGACGCCCAGGCCGGGGCGGTTCGCCCGCGCGACCATCACCGCGGCATTCCAGCGGATCAGCTGGCGGATGCGGAACTCGAGGGCCTCGTCGCCCGGGTAGTAGGGCTCGTTCTCGGGAGAGATGGTGTTTACGTAGTCGGTCTGAACCATCGAGGGCAGCCCGATCTGCCGCTGGCGGGCGTGGAGGAAGATCCGGTGCAGCAGGTACCGGGCGCGGGCGCGGCCCTGGGTGTCGGCTACGTCGTCGATGGCTGCCAGCCACTCCGCGGTCTCATCCGGGTACGGGTCGGGCAGGTGGCCGCCGAATACGTCGTAGGGCATGGTTACTCCTCTCTACACCGGCTTCACTTCTAGTGTGCCCCATCCATGCGGGATGGAACGGGAATCGCTACCGGTGAAGCGGCGTCCCGGCGAGCGTGAGCATCGCTTCACCCATCGCCTCGGAGAGGGTCGGGTGCGGGTGGATGAGGGCCGCGACCTCCCGGGGGTAGGCCTCCCAGTTGGTGATCAGCTGGGCTTCGGCGATCAGCTCGGTCACCCGGGGGCCGACCATGTGAACCCCCAGGACCGGGCCGTCCTCCTCGGAGACCACCTTCACGAAGCCGGCCGACTCACCTAGGATCGTCGCCTTCGCCAGCGCGGCCCAGGGCAGCTTCGCCGTCTTGACCGAGTAGCCTGCCTCCTTGGCCTGCGCCTCGGTTAGGCCGACCGATGCAATCTCCGGGAAGCTGTAGGTCGCCCGGGGCACGCCGATGTAGTTGACCGGCCCGTAGCTCTCCTCGCCGGCGATCTGCTCGGCGACGTGGATGCCCTCGGCAAACGCCACGTGGGCCAGCTGGAAGTGCGGGAAGGGAAGGTTCATCGAAGGCTGGGTGATCACGTCGCCCACCGCCCAGACTCCCTCGACACCGGTCCGGCACAACTCGTCGACCACGACGAAGCCCCTTTCGACCTTGATGCCGTTCTCCTCGTAGCCCAGCCCCTCGGACACCGGCCCGCGGCCGACGGCAATCAGGCACCGCTCGGCCTCGAGCGTCACCTGCTTGCCGGCGGACGTCTCGAGGGTCAGCGTTGCGCCGGCCTCGGACTTCTCGGCCGAGGTCACCTTTGCGCCGGCGTAGACCTTGATCTTGCGCTTCTCGAACTGGCGCTGGACCTCCTTGGAGACCTCCTCGTCCTCGCCGGGCGCCACCCGGGGCAGCGCCTCGACGACGGTGACGGTTGCCCCGAACGAAGCGAAGACGCTGGCGAACTCCAGGCCGACCGCTCCCGCCCCGACGACGATCACCGACTTCGGCATCGCCTCGAGAGAGAGGGCGTGGTCGGAGGTGATGAACGCCTCGCCGTCGATGTCGACGAACGGCAGCGAGCGGGCGTAGGAGCCGGAGGCGAGGACCACCGCACCGGCCTCGATCGTCTCGCCGCCCTCGACGTCGACGGTGGTCGGCGAGGACAGCCGGCCCCGGCCCTCGACGACGTTGATCTTCTTGGCCTTGAGCAGCGCGGTCAGGCCCTTGAAGTGCTTGGAGACCACGAACTCCTTGCGGGAGACAACCTTCGGCCAGTCGACGGTCGCCGGCTCCGCAACCACCCCGAAGTCCCCGGCCTTCTTGAAGCTCTCCATGAGGTCGGCGGAGTGCAGCAGGGCTTTCGTCGGGATGCAGCCGACGTGCAGGCAGGTGCCTCCGACCTTGCCCTTCTCGACCAAAGTCACGGAGAGCCCGAGCTGAACTGCTCGCAGGGCCGCGGCGTAACCGCCGTTCCCGCCCCCCAGAATCGCCACATCCGTCTTCATCGGGGCAGTTTAACCGGGGAGCATGCGGCCTTCCGGGACGGTCGGCTTTTGGGAAGCAAAGCCAGTCTCTGCCATACTGAGGCGATGAGGTCACAACTGGTGAGAACCGTCGCTGCACTGACGATGCTGCTTCTGGCGGGTGCCTGCGGGTCCGACACGAAACCGGAGACCGAATTCGAGAACTTCGAGTCGACCGGCGGGCGGTTCAGCGCCGACTTCCCCGGCGAGCCGAAGGAAGAGACCCAGAGCACCACCGCAGAGGGCCTCAACCTCGACATCCACTTCTTCACCTCCGAAACCGACGACTACGCCGTGAGCGTGGGGTACGTCGACTATCCCGAGGAGTTCAAGACGGTCGACCCGAAGCTCGTGCTGAGCGGGGTTGCCGCCGGCGCCGCAGGAAACGTCCAGGGCGGCGAGGTCACAAAGAGCGAGCCGGGCACGTTCCAGGGCGTCGACTCGGTGGATTACGAGGTCAAGGCCGACGACGCCAGCCTGCAGGCCAAGGCGTTCCTAAAGGAGAACCGGCTTTACCTGCTCCAGGCAGTCTCCGCCGAGTTGCCCGACGCCGACGCGGAATACGACCGCCTGGTGGAGAGCTTCAGGCTCCTCTAACTCGACGGGTTTTCCCCAGAAGCCATTCAGGAAAGACCGCCGAAGCCATCGACATCCGGTGATCCCGGGCCGACAATGGAAGCTGGAGAAAGAGGCTTCCAATGCCGGACATTCCGGGCGGCAAGGTCGAGCACAGCGGCCCCCCTTTGCTCCCGACCGGCCAAATTCCGCTCCGGCGGACTATTCGTGTTCAAGTCGGGCTTGTCTTCGGAATAACCCTCCTTGCGATGCTTGCCTTTGGAATGTCGCCGGCAGCAGCCGCGGAACCCGGGTCCGGTGTCACCGCCCCTGCAATCGAAACGGCGCACGGCAGGATCGCGGCAGCCAAGGCGGACATTGCAGCTGCGATGGACGCAGCCCACGGGCAGATCGACGCAGCCACCGACTCCGCCGGCTCCATGACGAGCCCAGCCGTCCGGGCCGGACTTGCGGAAAAGAAGCAACCACCCGAGCACGGGACCCTCTATCTACTGAAGCCGGCGCCTGCTGCACCCGCTACGTTTACCGGCCGCGGAGGCTACTCGGCGGACGGAACCTCCGGAACGGCCGGGCTGCTTTCAGCAGCGGTTCCGCCCGGCTCCACCGTCGAACAGGCGTACCTCTACGCCTACATTCAAAACGCCAACCCCACGGCATCGGAAAGCACCGTCATATTCGACGGGCTCCCCGTTTCGACGACGAAGCTGGATGACTACGCAATTACTCTCAGCTCCTCACGGGCAGACGTCACGCCGCAGGTGGCGGCCAAGGTAGGCACCGGCTCGGGAACGACCGACTTTTCCGCACCCACCAGCCTGCCCGTCGATGGACTGGCACTGGTAGTCATCTACTCCAACCCTGCGCTGCCGGCCAGGACAATCGCCGTTTTCGACGGCGCCGCCCAAACGCTCGGCGACACCGCAACGTTTAGCTTCAACGCGCCGCTGGACAAGTCGGACCCGGGCTTCTCCGCGCGGATGTCGCTCGGTATCGGATTCTCTTTCCAGCAGGGCTCCGGCCACATGTGCGGGCCCGGCAGCCCGGTCTCGAAGCAGCACTCGGTTGTGGATGTCAACGGTGTGCGGCTCACCAGTTGTGCCGGAGGTGACGACGACGCAGGCACATTCGGGAGCCTCATCACGGTTGGGGGCGTGGGGGACAGCACCGACAACCCTGTCGATCCGTTCCAGACCCCCGCCGACGGTAACCCGGTCCGGGTCACGGACGACGAGTTCTACGACCTCGAGCCCTTCTTGTCCCAGGGGGACACCAGCCTCACCGTAACCACCTCCCAGCCCTCCAACGACGACATTCTTTTCCTGTCGATCATTCAGGTCGATGCCCTGGCTTCGGTCACCACCGAGGTCTGCGGAGATGGCCTTGATGGAGACGCCGACGGTCTCCCCGACGGCAACGATCCCGACTGCCCGGGCTTTGTCGTAATCCCGATCGTGGTTCCGGTGGGCACCGAGATTTGCGGTGACGGCACGGACACCGATAAAGACGGCCGGGACCCTCCCTGCCCGCTGCAGGTTGCACCGGTGGCGGATCCGCCGGCCCCCGGAGCCACTCAGGTTCCCCCTCGGCCCATCGTGACGGCGGTCACAGGGGTGGAGAAGCCGGCAACCCAACCGTCGAGGCCTGGTCCCCGGACGCTTCCACGAACCGGCGGCAACCCCGGCTTGCTCCTTTTGGCCGCACTGTCGCTTCTGTTCGGAGGGTTGGTGCTTACCAGCTCAACCAACGGGCGTCGCGGGCGACTCGGAAGAGGTCGAATGACCAGCCAAAATGAGTAGTAGTACCTATGGCTTTCGCGCGCTCGATTTTCCAGAATCGGGGAGTACGAATCAGGAGGTAGAGCCATGCAAGCAGTGGAGACTCGCGAAGAAGAACTGGCCAGCGCCCAGGGGGTTGACTGGAACGTAGCGGTCTTCGCCGGCAAGGTCGTCGTCAGGTCCCGCAGCATGAGCGGCATCCTTCGGCGGGCGATCTCCAGCGTCACCGACCCAATGAGCCTGGTGGAGGCCATTCAAGGCCCCAACAAGGAGATCCTGCTCCGCGCCCTAGTCGACAGCTCGGACCTGGCGCAGGCGATTCTCACCGCGATGCGGAGTGGAAGACCTCAGGCCGGCGACCCGTCGCTTCAGTCCTCCGGCTCCGACAAGCAGATCCTCGACAAGCTCCGCGACGCTCTGGAGCACAACCGGGCGGCATTCATGGACGCCCTTCACGAGAACCAGGGGCTGATCCGGGAGTGGGCCGGTGAGCACAAAGACCTCATGGGGATCTTCCTGAAGGGTGACATCCACATCGCCGTGGACTCCCTCTACTCGGTCGACCTGACCACCCGCAGGGACGGCGCAGGCGTGCTTCGCATGGATTTCGGGGACGAGCAGCTGGCGGTACAGTTCCAAGCCAGCCGCCTGCAGGCGTTTCAAGAGGCCAAGAAGCTGATCGATGAGCTGATCGGAGGAGTTGCACCCGCCGCGCCAGTCGCCGAGGTCCCGGTCCCTGCGACCAAGGCGTGCCCGATGTGCGCCGAGGAAGTGAAGGCCGCCGCAAAGATCTGCCGCTTCTGCGGACACAAGTTCGAGGGCTGATTCAACCGAGCGGTGCCGCTACTTGGCCCGCATCCGGTTGTTTCTCGGGTTGTGCTCCAGCTCCGCCAAACCCAGGTGCTCCAGCAGCGGCGGCAGGTACATGCCGAACCGGCCCCGGTAGCCCTTGCGCAGCCCGTACCAGCCGCCGACCGGGTTGTCCTCGGCCCTCCCCCACGCCTCGACGGTCCCCGGCTTGGCGGCCTTCTGCTCGTCGGCTGCCCCGAGGTCCATCCAGTCGCCGTGGTCCCGGAGCATGGCGTGGAGGTCGTCGATGGCCGCCAGGTGGTACTTCAGGGTGGTCGATCCCACCACGCATACCAGCGCGGGCGGATCGGCGTCCGGGTCCCTGTACATCGTGTACTCCGAGGTGCCGGGGGCCGTCTTCAGCACCCAGGGGTCGTCCTTCGTGCCTATTCCCACGTCTGCCCTCCTCAGCCGATGATGTCCATTACGTTTTTAACCGTGAAGAAGGCCCCGGCGACGAAAGCGGCGCCGAGGTACGCCAGCACCAGACGGGTGTCTTTCAGGATGCATTTGCTGGTCTTCAACCCGCCCCGGTAGGCCTTCGTGTAGGCCCAGATGCCCATGCCGGCAAAGAACGTGACCACCAGCGGCGGCGTCAGCAGCCAGGCCAGCAGGCCGATGGTGGTGAAGATGCACAGCCGGAGAGGGTCGCGGGCCGGGGTCCTGGGCGATAGGTCCGGCGACTTCGTCCTAATGTGTCTCGACAAGCGGCAGGCTCCTTCCGGCTCTCTCCGAAAGTTTGGTCCTCGAAAGCTGCGGCCACGCCTGCACGGCGCAGAACGGGGCGCACTGGTGCTGGGTCTCGCCGGCGGTTCCCACGTGGACGCAGCACTGCAGCAGGCGCTCCTCCAGCATGGTGTTCATGTCCATGAACGGCTTGACCGTGATCCTCTTGATGCGGGTCCCGATCATGTCCCGCACTTTCCGCCGGCCGCCGAGGACCGCTCCCCCGGCCATCTTCGCCAGCGTCGCCATGCCGAGGTCGCAGTTGTCGCAGATGTTGCGGAAAAGGTCGGTGACCGTGGGGTGGGTGAACGAAGTGACCTCGCTCATCAACCCCAGCAGCGAGGCTTTGACCAGCTCGCGGATCTGGGCCGGGATATCGGTGTCGGCGACCCGGTTGGAGACCAGGTCCAGGTGCTCCAGCAGCTTCTCGTGCCCGATGACCTTGGCCAGCGAACGCCACTGGCCCTGGTCGTCCAGCAGCATGTAGCCGACCGACGAGCAGTGCGGGTGCGAGCAGGGCAGCGCAGTGAGGTCGTCCCAGCTCACCAGGCCGCCGGTCTGCGGTCCCAATCGCTCCAGCACGCCGGTGTGCGTCAGGCGGTTCATCGGGTCGATCTCCCCCGAGCGGCCGGAGCCGAACTGCGGCTGCAGGGCGATCCCTCCGACGTAAGGCGTCTCCAGGCCGAACTTCACGACGTCGCCGATCTCGTCGTCGTTCACCCCCAGGGCGGCGGTCATGGTCAGCGTCGTGAACACCCCTGCCGCGCTGAGGCGCTCGACCGCCTGCC
>DASTUJ010000180.1 GCA_035759705.1 Actinomycetota bacterium
CTTTGACCGCCTGGGTAGAAGGCGCTGAGATCCTTACCGTGAACGTCATGTTCTTCGTGGCGGAGAGACGAGAGCTGCCCTCAGTCATGGAGACGTCGGCGATGGTGATCGCAGGCGTGGGAGGCGGGGGAGGAGTGGTCCCGCCGCCGGGGCACGGGACTGCGCCGGGGTCGACGACACCGCCGAAGTCGGTGGTCCAGTAGTTCCGGTAGGTGGCGGCCGCGTTGTAGGCCTTGCCGATGCCGATCACCTTGTAGTTGGCGTTCAGCATGTTGGCGTTGTGGCCGGAGGAGTTCTTCCACTGGTCGAAGGTGGCCGCACCGGTGGCGTTGCCGGCTGCGATGTTCTCGCCCCTCCAGGTGCTGTAACCGTAGCCGAGGGCGGTCATCCGCTGGAACGGGTCCCGGCCGAGGCTGTCGGTGTGGCTGAAGTAGTCCTTGTTCGCCATGTCGGTGCTGTGCCACTCGGACGCGATGGAGAGGCTCTCCGAGACCATCAGAGCCGGCAGGCCCTTGGTGGCACGGTAGTTGTTGATCAGGGTGCAGAAAGCGGCTTCTTCGGAATCAAGGGCGACTGCGGCCAGCGCTGGGGACTGCGTCATGAGGGGCGACAGCAGGGCTGCGCCGATCAGGGCGACAAGCGCAGACTTGATCCGGAACGTCGCAACCTTCGGCAGGTTGGAAGCGACACTGTGGGGCATGGGGACCTCCGGTTTTCATCGGCGCCCCCCATGGACTGCCCCTTATATCGGCCGACCTCGGAAGTTGTTAAGCGGAATTCGGACCAGCGCGTCAGTCGTCGTTGCGGATGGTCCCGACGCCGGTGCCGTCTGCGATGGTTGCGTTCTGCGGGTTCGACAGATTCAGGTTGAAGGTCTCGTCGCCCTCGACCGCCTTGTCCTTGATGATCGGGATCGACACCACCTTGCTGGTGTTCCCGGCCCGGATGCTGGCGATGCCCGAGGTCGTCCGGTAGTCGGAGCCGGCCTGGGCGGTGCCGTCGCTGGTCGAGTAGCTCACCTTGACCGTCTTGTTGGCGGCCTTCGGGATGCTGACGGTGAACTTGATCATCTTGGTGTCGCCGGACGTCGAATTGCCCTCGAGCGTGGAGGTGTCGGCAACCGAAACTGCCGGACCGGCCGCCGTGGCGGTTGCCGAAGGCGTTGGGGTCGGCGTCGGCGTGCCGCTGCCCGGGCAGGGCACCGCGCCGGGGTCGACGAAGCCGCCGAAGTCGGTGGTCCAGTAGGTGCCGAACTCGGAGTTGGCGTTGGTCGCCCGGGCGATGCCGATGACCTTGAAGCTGGCCGTCAGCATGTTGGTGTTGTGGACCGGAGAGTTCTTCCAACCGGTGAAGGTGCCCGAGGCGGCGGCCCGGCCCCATGCGATGTTCTCGGCCCAGGAGGTGTTGTAGTCGTAGCCGAAAGCGACAATACGCTGCTTGATCGTCCGCCCCAGGCTGTCGGTGTGGTCCGGGTTCACGTAGTCCTTGGTGGCCATGTCGGTGCTGTACCAGTCGGCGGCGGCCGTCAGCTTCTCGGAAACCAGCAGGGGTCCCAGGCCCTTGGATGCGCGGTAGTCGTTGATCAGCCGGCACATCTCCGCCTCTTCGGCGTCCAGCGAGATCGCCGCGGGCGCCCGGCTCGGAAGGAATACGGCTGCGGCCACTGCGGCGCAGAGGACTGCTACCAGGACTACCTGAATTTTCGAGAACCTTGGGCGGCTCATCCAGACTCCGATCTACTAAACGCTACCGTTTACGCCCCCGTACATCAGTTTTACCCCCGAGGCGGGGGAGGCTATTCGTTCGGAGCCGTATTGACCGGCGGCTCCTCCTCGTCGTCGTCCTCGTAGATCTCGGAGGCGTCCAGCAGGCCTCCCTTCACATAGTCGATCCAGGTGATGACGATGTAGTACGCCTGGGTCAGCTCGGCACGGGTCCTCTCCGGCTCCGGAAGGTGAGGCGGAATGGGGAAAGCCAGGCCGGCGTTGATGGCTTTGGCCGCCGCCCACTCCTCGCTTTGATAGGGGAAGGGGTCCGCGTTCTCGGGCATCAGGCCCAGCGCGTCGGTCTGCATCATCGGCGGGTCCATCGAACCGCCGGCCTCCCGGTACAGCTCGCGAATCTCGTCGGCCGCCCGCAACATCAGGTCTCGCTGTTCCGGCGTGAACTGCGTCTCACGGATGGGGCGTTCGCTCCACATCATCGGCCCGCCGATCACCTTGCGAACGGCGGCCGGGATCGCGCCTTCTGGAACGTTGGGGCGGCTGCGGAATCGCTCCACCGTCCTCTGGCGCAGTATGTGGCGCGCCGGGGTTGCGTCGGCCGTTTCCCGGGTAGTTGGTTTTTGGCTCGCGGGCTCCGATGGGGGCGGATCGGGGCTACGAGCGGAGCTCAAGACTCGATCTGCAGGCCGCGGAAGTGCGCCTTCAGCTTCTTCTGCTTGAGCTTGGGCGCCAGTTCTTTGAGCAGCGATCGGGTGATGTGGCCGCGGCTGGCGCTCAGCGACCGGAAGGAAACCTGGCGGGCGGCTTCGCCAAAGCGGCGATCCCTCTCCTGGGTGAGGCCCCGCCCCCAGTTCTTGAAGGCCTCCAGGGAGACCTGCAACGGCTCGACCTGGAACTTGTAGGCCGCCTTGACCTCGGCCTCCCCGGCTGCCGCCGCCACGGCCTGAATTGCGGTCTCGGTGGAAGCCTCCGGTCCCAGGTATTTCTTTGCCGTGCGAATGCGGTCGTTCAGCCGTTCGAACTGCGCACCCAGAACGCCCGGGGCGTCCTGGAACTCCGGGTCGTCCCACAACCGGTCGTTGATGCGCATCCACGAGTCGGTGGGCGAGCCGGCCAGCATCGCCCGGATCATGCCGAGGCTCGCCATCGCGTCGGGGGCGAGCTTCGCCCAGCCGTTCCCGACAAACCAGTCGCCCGGCTCGATCCGGAAGGCGTAGGAGAGTAGGAGAAGCTCCTCGAGGGCGACGGTTTTGCGCCTGCCGTTCTCGAACGAGGCAACGATGACGGGGGACCAGGGGAGCCCCACCTGCCGTGCGCGGCGGGCGACCTCATCCCGCGTGAGATCCTGCTCGATCCGCAGCTCTTTGAGCCGGTCCCCGAGAAGCTGTCCCAGGCCTTTCGCCCCGTCCATGCTAAGAACATACCAGTTGCCGGAATAGGTAAACCTCAGCCTCTTCCCGGCTACCATCCGAGCTTGCAATAGGATGGATGTTCAGCCTCCCAAACCCTCAAATCAGGTGGAGATATGGCCGATCTGGTCGACATCACGGACGAAAATTTCATGGCCGAGATCATGGACTCCAAATTGCCGGTTCTGGTCGACTGCTGGGCAACCTGGTGCGGGCCGTGCAAGCTGCTGTCGCCCGAGCTGGAGGCGCTTGCCGACGAGCAGGCGGACCGCCTGAAGGTCGTAAAGATGGACGTCGACGAGAACCCCGGCCTCTCCGAGCTGCTCGGGGTCTCGATGATGCCGACGATGGTGCTGTTCGTCGACGGCGTCGCCGAGGCATCGGTTGTGGGTTACCGGCCCAAGGAGTACATCCTGGAGCAGATCTCTCCCTTCCTGAAGACCCCGAAAGCCTGATGGGTAACTTCGGCCCGGCCGAGATGCTGGTCATCGGCGTGTTCGCCCTGCTGGTGTTCGGACCGCAGAAGCTCCCCGAGATGGCTCGCCAGTTCGGCCGTGCAATCCGGGAGTTCAAGAAAGCGACCAACGAGCTCACATCGGAGCTGAAGCTCGGCATGGACGAGCCCGCCAGGCCGTCGAAAGCGAGTGCAACGGACCCCAAGACCGACCCACCGAAGGAGCTCCGCCCGGGTCCACGCTGACCTTCCGGGCGCGCCACCAGGGCGTCCCCTGGGAACCGGTGGTTAAGGCCGGTCCTCCCCGGTCGGATAGACTCTGCCTCACTATGGCCAGGACCAAGCAGCCGCCGGCGCGCAAGCCGGTCAAAGCACGAGGCGCCCTGCCCTCCCCGAGGGTGGCCCCTCAGCGCGACACGACCCCGTGGCACGGCAAGACCGGCATCCGGATCGTTATGGCGCTGGTCGCCTTGGCCCTCATCGCATTCATCGTGAATCTGGTCATGGACGCCCGCGACCGGGCCGCCGACCGCCGCCAGGAGGCCAGGTCGGTGGAGCAGTTCGAGCGAAGGGTCACCGACCTCAACCAAAAGAACTCCGCCGTGTACGAGCAGTTGAGCCAGGTTCCCGGTGCTTTCCTTGCCGGAGCGCTGCCGGTGGAGGAGTACCGCAAGGCGACCGAAGGCTGGGTCACCAGCTTTCGTGAGCTGAACCAGGGCATACGAAACCTCGAGGTGCCCAACGACCTCGAAGGGCTGGTCGACGCCAAAGCCAGCTACGTACAGGGCACGATCCTGTACGTCGACGCGGCGAAGGTCTTCCTGGCCGCCGCAGCCATCACCGACCCGGCCGAACGCGAGAAGGCCACCGTCCTGGGCCGGAACCTGTTCCTGCACGGCACCTCGGTGTACGCCGAGGGCGACCGCAGCATCACCGTGATGAAGAACGAATACGAGCTCAACGACCCGCCGGCGCCGGTTCCTGCTCCCGCCGAGCCTGAAGAGGAGGTTCAGCTTCCGCCGGCTCCCGCAGCCCCCGCGGCTCCGGTCGACCCCATGGCTCCCGGCACCTCGATTGAGCCGGCACCCGCACCACCCGCCGCTCCGGTGGCTCCGCCCGCCGCCCCGGCGGCTCCCTAGCCCCCAGGCGCTACTTCTCCGGGCGTCGCTGGACCGATGCCCACAACAGCGTGATGCTTGAAGGATGGCGAAGACCCTGATCAAAGCGTTCGAAGCGACCTACCCGTTCGGCTTCGACGACTTCCAGATCGAGGCGCTCGACGCCCTGGAGCGCGGCGAGTCCGTGCTGATCTCGGCTCCCACCGGCTCCGGCAAGACCGTCATCGGGGAGTTCGCCGTCTGGCTCGCCCTGCAGGAGGGCGGCAAGGCCTTCTACACCACGCCGATGAAGGCCCTTTCGAACCAGAAATTCGGCGACCTGGTGGCGGTCCACGGCGCCGACAAGGTCGGGCTGCTCACCGGGGACAACTCGATCAACGCGCAAGCCCCCATCGTGGTCATGACCACCGAGGTCCTGCGCAACATGATCTACGAGCGCTCCGACCTGCTCGACGACCTGCGGTTCGTGATCCTCGACGAGGTCCACTACCTGCAGGACCGGTACCGCGGGGCGGTGTGGGAGGAGGTCATCATCCACCT
>DASTUJ010000181.1 GCA_035759705.1 Actinomycetota bacterium
ATGTCCGCCAACAGCGAGGCGGACTCCTCTCCGATGCGGTCCCCGATGGCGACCGCCGACACCTCCAGGTCACGTCGAAGCTGACCCGGCAGGTCGCCGAGGTCGGCGATCCGCTGCGCCAGCTGAATGATGGCTTCTTCGATCGCCTCGATACGGACCGTCAGGCCTGCGTCGCGCGGGGGCTGAATTTTGGGCTGGGACTTCACCGACGCTTCGACCTTCTCCGAGATCGCGCCTACCGCTTCGAGCAGATTTGCGGAGAGCGACTCGACGATCTGCTGGTTGTTTTTGGTGATCGCCTCGAGAAGCGCCTCGTCCCGCTTGTCGATCAGCTCCCGGATGCCGGCAAGCTCCTCCTCGGCCTTGACGAGGGCGGTCTTGGCGCCGAACACGGTTTCGACCAGCATGCGCCGCTCCCGGGCCTGGTCGGCCAGGGCGGTGGAAAGGAGCGCGTCAATGCGGTCCGACTCCTCTGGTTCGCCGGATTCTTCAGGCGCTTCACTCACGCTTTCGAGCATACCCCCGTAATGCTATGCCCGAATACACGGTTGCCCCGGATTACGTGAACCTAGACCAGCGCCTTTTGGTTGGTTTCCAGGATCTCGTAGACGGTGTTCCGGCGGGCCCAGGCGCGGCCGATCTCGGTGGCGAGCCGTCGCATCTCGTCCGGCCCGAGCTCCTGGCCGTGGGCCGCTCCGGCCGATCGGGAGATGATCTCGTTCATCAGGGTGCCGCCCAGGTCGTTGCATCCGGCTTTCAGGGCCGCCTGGGAGCCCTCGGGGCCCATCTTGACCCAGGAGACCTGGATGTTGTTGATCAGGGGGTGGAGGGCGAGCCTGGCGACCGCATGCATACGAAGCGACTCCTCGAAGGTCGGCCCCCTCCGGGACTTGCCCTTCAGGTAGATCGGGGCGGCCATGTGGACGAAGGGCAGCGGGACGAACTCGGTGAATCCCCCGGTGTCCCTCTGGATGTCCCTCAGCACCATCAGGTGCCGGGCCCAGGACCGGTAGTCGTCGGCGTGGCCGAACATGATCGTCGTCGTCATCTGCAGGCCGAGGCTGTGGGCGGTCCGGGCAACCTCGGACCACTGGGCGGTGTTGAGCTTGTCCGGGCAGATCACGGCGCGGATGCGGTCGTCGAGGATCTCGGCTGCGGTTCCCGGCAGAGTGGACAGGCCGTTGTCCTTCAGCTCCTTCAGGAAGTCTTTGACCGAGACGCCTTTGGTTGCGGCCCCCTGCCACACCTCGAGCGGGCTGAAGGCGTGGATGTGCATGCCGGGCACCACCTGCTTGATCGCCCGCAGGACGCTTATGTAGAAGTCGCCGGTGAACGACGGGTGGATTCCCCCCTGCAGGCAGACCTCGGTGGCGCCGGCGGCCCACGCCTCGGCCGAGCGGCGGGCGATCTCATCGAGGTCCAGCAGGTACGGGTCGCCCCGGAGGTTCAGCGACTTCGGCCCCTTGCTGAAGGCGCAGAAACCACACTTGAAGTAGCACATGTTGGTGTAGTTGATGTTGCGGTTGACCACGTAGGTGACCGTGTCTCCGTTGACCTCCCGGCGAAGCGCGTCGGCGGCCGAAAACAGGTCCCGCTGCTCCGGGCCGCGGGCGGTGAACAGCACGGTGATCTCCTCCTCGGAGAGCTCGCTGCTCCCGTAGGCCTTGTCCAGTGCCTGCGAGAAGGCCCTGCGGCTTCGTACCGCAGGGCTGCCGGACCAGTTCGTCGGGGAGGCAAATACGTCGGGAGCGGAGTCGGGCGAGCCGGGGAACCACGAGGTGTCCCTGGAAAGACCGTGGGTGTCGATGTGGTCAAGGACCTTCGCCCGGACCTCCTTGGCCACCCACTCCGGGTCGAAGGCGTAGCGGGGGTATACGGCCAGCCGGGGCATCAACATGAAGCCGGCGGACTCGGTGACCGCCCGCAGCCGGCCGATCGCCGGCCATGGGGCCTCCGGGTTCACGTGGTCCATGGTCACCGGGGACACGCCGCCCCAGTCGTTGATGCCGGCCTCGATGTAGCGGGCCAGGGCCCCGCCCTCCTTGTCTGCGAGGTTCGGCGGGGCCTGCACGCTCACCTCGGTCGGGAGGATCAGCCGGGCGAGGGCGATGGTCGCCAGCATCTCGTCGAGCGCCGGCTCCGGGTGGGAGTGCATCGGAGTGTCCTGTTTGGCCCGGAAGTTCTGGACGATGACCTCCTGGATGTGGCCGTGGCGCAGGTGGGAGTCCCGGATCGCCCCGAGGGTCTCCACCCGGTCCCGCCAGGTCTCGCCGATCCCGATGAGGATCCCGGTGGTGAACGGGATCTTCTGCCGGCCGGCCTCGTCGATGGTCTCCATCCGCAGGGCCGGGTCCTTGTCCGGCGAGCCGTAGTGGGCGAAGCCCTTGGCGAGCAGCTTGCGGGAGGTGGACTCGAGCATGATGCCCATCGAGGGCGCGGTCTTGCGCAGGTACGCCAGCTCCTCGGCGTCCATCACACCCGGGTTCAGGTGGGGAAGCAGCCCGGTCTCCTTCAGAACCGCCGCCGCGGCGGCCGCCAGGTACTGAAGCGTCGTGGCGTAGCCCATCTCGTCGAGCTCCTGCCGGGCGACCTTGTAGCGGAGCTCGGGCTTGTCGCCGAGCGTGAACAGCGCCTCCTTGCACCCGGCAGCGGCCGCCGTGCGGGCAAGGTCGAGCACCTCGTCCAGCGTCATGTACGCCCTGCGGCCGGCGATCGGAGGGCGGGCGAAGGTGCAGTAGTGGCACACGTCCCGGCAGAGCTTGGTCAGCGGTATGAAGACCTTCGGGGAGTAGGTGACGATGTTGCCCCAGGCGGCGTCGCGGATAGCGGCGGCCCGCGAGATCAGCTCGGCGGACTTCCCCGATTCCATCAGGGAAACGAGGTCGTGGTCCGGGATCTCAGTCATCGTCTGTGTCCCGATGATACTGTCCTCGCTCGGGCAACGTGAAAGCAGCCGGTTCCGGCAGGGGGTGTGTATCAGCACATTGAGAGTCACGGCACTCGCCGGGGGCGTCGGGGCCGCGAGGTTCCTGCGGGGGCTGATCATGGCCACCCGCGACGACCACGTGACGATCATCGGCAACACCGGGGACGACTCCGTGATGCACGGGCTGCACATCAGCCCCGATCTGGACATCGTGGCGTACACGCTCGCCGGCATCGTCGACACCGCCGGTTGGGGAATCGCCGGGGACACCACCAACGCCCTGAAGCAGATGGGCAGCTACGGCATCGAGACGTGGTTCACCCTGAAGGACCGGGACATCGGCACCCACATGGCCCGGACCCACCTCCTGGCCGACGGCCTGACGCTGGCCGAGGTAACCGAACGGATCCGGACGAGCCTGGGCGTCGGGGCCCGGATCATCCCGATGAGCAACGACCCGGTGGCGACGAAGATCCTGACCGTCGGAGGCGAGGTCCGGGACTTCCAGGAGTACTTCGTGAAGCTGCGCCACTCGGACGAGGTGGCAGGGGTCGAGTTCGAGGGCGCCGGCGCTTCCCGGCCCGCCCCGGGGGTTCTCGAGGCGATCGAGACCGCCGACCTTATCGTCGTCTGCCCGTCCAACCCGGTGCTCAGCATCGGCCCGATCCTGTCGGTGCCGGGCATCCGTGAGGCTCTGGGCCGCCGGAGGGCCGATGTCGTGGCCATCTCGCCGATCATCGCCGGGTCCGCCCTGAAGGGGCCGGCCGCGACTCTGCTGCCCGTCGTGGGCGCCGAGGCGTCCGCCGCCGGTGTGGCGGGGCTCTACCGGGACTTCTGCGGCACGATGGTGCTGGACAACGCCGACGCCTCCGAGGTGGGGGCGGTTGAGGCGCTGGGCATGCGGGCGCTGGCGACCCAGACGATCATGCACAAGCCCGCGGACGCCAAGCAGCTGGCCAAGGAGATCCTGGAGCTTTGACTGCAGCAGCCATCTCAGTTTTCGGGGTGAGGATCGAGGGCGAGTTCTCCAAAGGGGACAGGGTCGCCGACCGCATCCACGCCGCCTGCCTCGACGGCGGAGTCACCCTCCAGGACGACGACGTCGTCGTGGTCACCCACAAGATCGTCTCCAAGGCCGAGGGCCGGGTGGCCAAGATGCCCTCCGGCGACTGGGAGGCCCGCGACGCACTCATCGCCAAAGAGGGCGCAACCTTCCTCAGGCGCAACGGCTCGATCGCAATCACCAAAACGAAACACGGCTTCGTATGCGCCAGCGCGGGGATCGACGCCTCGAACGTGGAACCGGGCACGGTGACCCTGCTCCCCCGGGACCCGGACCGGTCTGCCCGCAGCATCCGCAGCCGGCTGAACCTGCTGGCCGAGGCAGATGTGGCGGTCGTGATCTGCGACACCTTCGGCCGGGCCTGGCGGAACGGGCAGACCAACGTGGCGATCGGCGTGGCCGGCATGCTGCCGACCGTCAACTACCGGGACACCACCGACAGCTTCGGGACGGTGCTCAGGGTCACCAACATCGCCATCGCCGACGAGCTGGCCGGCGCCGCCGAGATGGTCATGGGCAAAGCCGACGGTGTGCCGGTAGCGGTCGTCCGGGGGGCGCCGATCCGGCGGGGCCGGGGCGATGCCAAGGCGCTCATCCGGCCGGCGGCCGAGGACCTGTTTCTCTAGACCTGGGTCCGCAGGAACTCGATCGTCTCGGCCAGGCCCTCGTCCAGGTCCTTTTGCGGGGACCAGCCGAGGATCCCGCCGGCCTTTGCGCTGCTCAGGCAACTCCGCTCCAGCTCGCCCGGCCGGGCCGGCCTGTACACAGGTTCGGCCTCCACCCCGCAGATGGCCGCCATCCGGGCATAGAGGTCGTTGACGCTCGTCTCCACGCCGGTGCCGATGTTGAAGGTCTCGCCGTCGCCCTTCGCCGAGGCGGCGAAGAACGCCTCGACCACGTCTGTTACGAAGACGTAGTCCCGGGTCTGGGACCCGTCCCCGAAGATCGAACACGGCTCGCCCTTCAGCAGGCGGCTTCCGAAGATCGCCACCACGCCGGCCTCCCCCGCAGGATCCTGGCGGGGGCCGTAGACGTTGCCCAGGGCCAGGTTGGCGTACTGCAGGCCGTTCAGCGAGCTGTAGAACCGAAGGTAGTCGTCCATCACCGACTTGGTGATCCCGTACGGGGAGTCCGGGTTTTTCGGTGTCTGCTCGTCGAGGGGGAACCGGGCCGGGTCCGCCTCGCCGTAGATGCAGCCGCCGGACGAGGCGGTCACCACCCGGGCGCCGGCGCCGGCCGCCGCCCCCAGGATCCGCAGCGTCCCCAGGACGTTGACGTCGGCGTCGAAGATGGGGTCGGCGACCGAGCGGCGAACGTCCATCTGGGCGGCGAAGTGGTAGATCTCATCCGGCCGGAAGTCCTCGATCAGGCGGGCGGCCGCCTCGTCCCGGATGTCCAGGCGGTCGACCTCCACGCCGGCGGCCTCGAGAAACGGCAGGCGCTGCTCGCCGGAGGACAGGTTGTCGATCACCCGCACCTCCCGGCCGCCGGCCACCAGCCGGTCCACCATGTGGCTGCCGATGAACCCGGCGCCGCCGGTTACCAGCGCCCTCAACGAACCAGGCGCCCGCTCATCTCGTCCTCGAGCAGCCTGACGTCGGCGTCGACCATCAGGCGCACCAGCTCCTCGAAATTGGTCTTCGGGGCCCACCCGAGCTTCGTGCGGGCCTTTTCGGCGTCGCCCAGCAGGTGGTTCACCTCGGTCGGGCGGTAGTAGCGGGGGTCGATCTCCACGTGCTTGGTCCAGTCGAGCCCGGCGTGGCTGAAGGCCACCTCGCAGTACTCCCTGGGCGAGTGGGCCTCCCCGGTGGCCACGACGTAGTCGTCGGGCGCTTCCTGCTGCAGCATCATCCACATCGCCTCGACGTACTCGGGCGCGTAGCCCCAGTCCCTCAAGGCGTCCAGGTTGCCCATGAACAGCTTGTCCTGCATCCCTGCCGCAATTCGGGCGACCGCCCGGGAGATCTTGCGGGTCACGAAGTTCTCCCCCCGGCGGGGCGACTCGTGGTTGAACAAGATGCCGCTGCAGGCGAACACGTCGTGCGCCTCCCGGTAGTTGACCGTTATCCAGTGGCCGTACAGCTTGGCCACGCCGTACGGGCTCTGCGGGACGAAGGGGGTGGACTCGTTCTGGGGGGCCGGGCTGGCCCCGAACATCTCCGACGACGACGCCTGGTAGAAGCGGATATCGCCGCCGGCGATCCGCACCGCCTCCAGCATCCGGGCGACTCCGAGGCCGGTAACGTCGCCGGTGTACTCGGGAATCTCGAACGACACCCGGACGTGGCTCTGGGCGGCCAGGTTGTAGACCTCGTCGGGCTGGATGTTCCCGATCAGGGTCAGCAGGGAGGAGGTGTCCGACAGGTCGGCGTAGTGCTTGAAGAAGTGGACCCCGGCCTCGTGCGGGTCCTGGTAGACGCCGTCCAGCCGCCCGCTGTTGAACGACGACGACCTCCGGACGACCCCGTGGACCTCGTACCCCTTCGAGAGGAGAAGTTCGGCGAGGTAGGAGCCGTCCTGGCCCGTGACTCCTGTGATCAGCGCCTTCTTCATCGTGTGCCCTCCAGGTTTGCCCGATACCAATCGAGAGTCTCAACAAGCGAGCGGTCCAGGGGAATTCGGGGGGCCCAACCAACCGCAGTCGTTATTTTGGTGGAATCTCCTACAAGAAGGTCCGTAACAGCCGAGGCGTGCAGGGTTTGCAGATGCACCTGAACCCTATGTTTCAACCCGGCGATTTCCAGCAGCTTATCCAAAACGTCCCCCATACGTACCGCCCGGCCCGAGCAGACGTTGTACGCCTCGCCTGCTTCGCCGGCTTCGAGAAGCAGGGCGTACGCCCGCACGACATCCCGCACGTCCAGGAAGTCCCGGCGGGAGTCGAGGTTGCCCACGTGCATCTCGCCGCCCCCGGCCTGCTCCAGCCGGGCGATCTGCGAGGCAAAGGAGCCGACCGCGTAGTTCGGGCTCTGCCCCGGGCCCGTGTGGTTGAACGACCGGGTAAAAACGCTCTCCACGCCGTACTGCCTCAGGTACATCATTCCCAAATGCTCCTGTGCGATCTTCGAAAGGGCGTAGGGCGAGCCGGCGCACTGGGGTGAGGTCTCGGTAAGCGCCCGGCCGTCCTCCGGGCGGGCGTACTGCTGGGCCGACCCGACGAGAAGCACCCGGGGCCTCAGCTCCTTGACCGCCTCCAGCAGGTTGGATGTCCCCTCGATGTTGCTGCGGTAGGTCTGGCTGGGGTCGGTCCACGAGCCGCCGACCGAAGCCTGGGCCGCGAGGTGGATAACCCCTTCGGGCGCCGAGGACGAGACCAGGTCGGCAACCCCCGGTGCGTCGACGAGGTCGAGCGCCTCCCAGCGAACCGGCTCCGGACCGGGACGGGCCGGGAGGTCGAGCGAAGTTGCGACCACCTCGTGCCCGGCCTCGAGCAGGTACGGAAGGAGGTAGCCGCCGACGAATCCGCCTGCTCCGGTTACCAGGACCCGCAATCGGGCCTCCTATGTGCGCTGGCGGTCAGTGTGCGGTGGCGGGGGGAACGGCTTGCTGCGACGTCTGGTCCAGGGCGTCCTGTTCGGGGCCGGATGTCCTGCCCACCATCACGACGCCGGCAACGATCAGAGCCACCCCGACCCATCTGAGATACGGAACATGCTCCTTGAGGACGAACTTGCTGAACATCGCCAGCAGGACGTAGGTGATGCCGGCAAACGGGTAGGCGAGGCTGAGCGGCACCCTCGAGATGACCACCAGCCAGGTGACTGCCGAAAGGACGAACAGGGTCAGCCCGATGAGCACCTGCCAGGTCCGCGCCACGTCCCAGATGACCTGGAGGGGCTTGCCCAGGCGCTGGGTGCCGATATAGCCGACGCGGGCCATGCCCGACTTGAGCATGAGCTGACCGGCGGTCGCCAGGAAGACCGACGTGAGCGTTAGGAGGATCGTCTTAATCGTCACGGCCTTGATCCTATCCGCAGTTGTGCGCCTCAACCATCATGTCGGGCTAACGGTGGAAGGTGACACCTTTTTCCAGCGCAACCAGGATTGAGGCTTTGAGCTTGCTGGCCGGGGTGCCTGCGTCGGTCCACCAACCGCGGAGGATGTCGTAGGTCATGGACTCCTCCTCGACGTAGAGGTTGTTGAGGTCGGTGACCTCCAGCTCGCCGCGGGCCGACGGGGTGAGGGACCCGATCAGGTCGAAAACCCGGTCGTCGTACATGTAGCAGCCGGTCACGATCAGGCCGCTCTTCGGGCTGGGGGGCTTCTCCTCGATCCCGATGATCTTCCCGTCCCTGACCTCGGCGACGCCGAAGCGGAGGGCGTCGTCGAGCGACACCTGCTTGAGCAGGATCTTCGCCCCCTTGCCCTGCTCGGAGAAGCTCTGGACGTACGGGGTCAGGTCGTCCTGAAAGATGTTGTCGCCCAGAACCACCATCACATCGTCGCCCGCGCACATCGGGGCGGCCTGCAGGAGGGCCTCCGCGATCCCCCCGGCGCCCTCCTGGCTCGCGTACCGGATCTTGACCCCGAGCTCGGAACCGTCGCCCAGAAGGCTTTGGAACTGTTCCAGCGACTCGGTGATCGTGACCAGTGTGATGTCGGTGACGCCGGACCCGGCCAGCGAGCGGATGGGGTAGTACACCATCGGCTCGTCGAAGACGTCCAGCATGTGCTTGTTCACAACCCGGGTCACCGGATGGAACCGGGTGCCGTAACCGCCGGCGAGTACAACGCCTTTCAAGACTGCAACTCCTTCACGTATTCGGCGACGGCTGAACGCCACGGCCTGAGGCTAACACCCGCTTCCGCCGCCTTGGAGCAGTCGAGCTCGCTGTTGGCGGGGCGGGGGGCAATCGGACCTGCTTTGCCTGAATAGTACTGTGCCGTGGTCACCGGGCGCACTCTCGTGTCGAGGCCGGCCGCCTCGATGGCCGCCTCGGCAAATCCCGCCCAGGTGACCGCGTCTCCCCCGCCGCTCAGGTTGTAGACACCGGTGCAGCCGGCGGCCGCCAGCGCGGCGGTGCCCCCGGCTAGATCGGGGGCGTAGGTGGGCCGGCCCCGCTGGTCGTCGACCACCGTGAGCTCGTCGTGTTTGGCAGCCGCCCCGACTATCGACCTCACGAAGTTGTGGCCGTCCCCGTAAACCCAGGAGGTGCGGATGATCAGGTAGCGGTTGCCCGACGCCCGGGCGGCGATCTCGGATTGGAGTTTCGTCCGGCCGTAGACCGAGAGAGGCCTGGTTTTATCCAGCTCGGTGTACGGTCCGGCGTCGCCACCGAATACGTAGTCGGACGAGAAGTGGACGAGCAGCGCATCGTGCATCTTGGCCGCCGCTGCCAGGTTCACCACCGCGTCGACGTTGATCATGCGGGCCCGCTCCGGCTCGGCCTCCGCCTTGTCGACCGCGGTGTAGGCGGCGGCGTTGTAGACGACCTCGGGGCGAACCCGGTCGAAAACCCTCTGGACCTGGCCGGTGTCGACTATGTCGAGCTCGCTGCGGTCCAGCACCACCGCGTCCGGGATCAAAGCGGCGAAGGCCCGGCCTACCTGGCCGTTGCCGCCCGTCACCAGAACTCTGGGCACCGGCCGGCCTAGCGGTTGCCGCCGGCCGCAGTCTCCGCCGACGCGAAGGAGAACGGGCTTTCGAAGCCCTCCCAGCCGCTCGCCACGGCGTCCTTGTCGGACACGGTTGCGCCCTCGGCCGGGAGCGGCCACGGGATGGCGAGCGCCGGGTCGTCCCAGCGCAGGCCGGCGTCGTCCGGGGCGGAGTAGTAGTTGGTGACCAGGTAGACCACCTTGGTGTCCGGTTCCAGGGTGCAGAAGCCGTGGGCGAACCCCTTGGGGATGAAGATCTGATTCCCCTCCTCGGCGCTGATCACCTCGCCGGCGTAGGTCCCGTAGAAAGGCGAGCCGGACCTCAGGTCCACGCCGACGTCCCAGATGCTCCCGTGGAGCACCATCACCAGCTTGTCCTGGTCGTAGGGCGGCTTCTGGAAGTGCAGGCCCCGCACGGTCCCGGTCTTGACGGAGAAGGACAGGTTCATCTGGACGAAGTTGAGCTCCAGTCCGACCTCGGCGAGCGCCCGGTTGTTGAAGGACTCGGAGAACGACCCCCGCTCGTCGGCGAAAACGGCGGGCTTCAGGATCTTGATGTCGGGTATGGAGAGCTCCCGGATCTCGGGGGCGCTCAAGCGGGGGCAGCCTTGCCGGCCGGCGCAGCGTCGGCGTAGATCGACTCCGCCTCCGCGATCAGCGACTCCCACCAGTCGCGGTGGTCCCGGAACCAGTTCACGCTCTCGGTGAACTGGGACCAGACGTCGCCCGAGCGCCAGCCGAGGGCCCGGATCTTGGATGAGTCGACCGCGTAGCGGCGGTCGTGATCCGGCCGGTCGTAGCCGGTCATCTGAATCGCATCGGCCGGCAGCTTCAGGTACTCGGCCAGCCATCGGGCCAGGTCCAGGTTGGTGATCTCGGGCTCGTGCACCGGCCCTATGTTGTACGCCTCGCCGTTCTCGCCCTTCTCCAGGACCAGCGCCACCGCCCGGGCGAAGTCCTCGGCGTAGAGCCACTGCCGTATGTACAGACCGTCGCCCCACACGAGCATCGGCTCGTTTCTCAGGCCCCGGGTGACCCAACGGGGGAAGACCTTCTCCGGGAACTGCCACGGACCGAAGGCGTTCGTCGGCCGGACCACGACCACCTCCAGGCGGTCGGCGTAGGAGCGGGCCAGGTCGTCGGCGAGGGCCTTGGACTTGGAGTAGGGGCTGGCGGCGATGCCTACACCCTCGGGTTTGTCCGACTCCTTGAAGGCGCCTTCGAGGGTCGACCCGTAGACCTCGTCGGTCGACACGTGGAGGAAGCGCGGAACCCCGGCGGCCACTGCAGCATCGAGCAGCACCCGGGTCCCCTCGACGTTGGTGCGGTAGAAGCGGTCGGGGTCGTTCTCGCTGCGGGTCACGTGGGACTCGGCGGCGTAGTGGACGATTGCATCGGGCTTCAGGTCGGCGACCAGCGCCTTGATCGGACCCTCGTCGGCGATGTCCAGCCGGACGAAGTTGTAGTCGGGGCTGCCGGCAACGTCGGCCAGGCGGCGCTGGTCGCCGGCGTAGGTCAGGCAGTCGACGTTGGTGACCGAGGTGGACCCGGATTGCAGCTTCAGCCGGACGAAGTGGCTGCCGAGAAAGCCGGCGCCGCCGGTTACGAGAATGTTGGATGTCATCGGGCCTATCCTATGCGACGCTTTTCGAGCGGCCGCCCAGAGAGCGTGCGCTTATTCGTCGCAAGCATGCACCAGGGGTTTGGCCGCGGCAGGGGAAGGCACCGGGGATGGCGTTACCGGAGGCGCCGTGGTCGGCGTGGCGGCCACGGAGGGCCGGGGTCCGGGAGAGCCGGTGGGCGTCGCGATCGTGGCGGGGACCGGGTGGGTGGCGGCGAAGTCCTCTCCGAGCACCACGGCGACCTGGCCGATGGCCTCGATGGTTGCAGGAAGCTCCTTCAGCTCGCCGCCGTAGGTGTTGGCGAGCAGCCGGCCCTGGTCCTGGAAACCCTCGGCGTAGTAGACCGCGGTCAGCGGGTGTGGAACCGTGTTGCCGGTCTCCACCACCTGGAATCCCTTGGCCTTCAAAATCTCTCCTTCGGCAAACGCCAGCTTGGCCACCTCGGTGCCGTTCAGGAGGCTGACCCGGACGTCCTGGGGGTCGATAGCGCTGACGCCGGTGCGCCCGTAGTCGGGCAGCGGCTGCCGCTGGGCAAGGGCGGTGAACAGGGCCTGGCTCTGCTTTTCGTTGGCCACCACGTAGGAGACACCGTCCAGCCGGGCCCCGGCGGAAGGGACCACCCGCATGTCCAGGTTGCCGGAGTTGAACGTCCGAAGGCGCAGGCCGATGGTCTTGATGTCGGAAAGGGAAAGTTCGGCGTCGTACTTCACCGCCGAGGAGAAGACGTTGACCAGCGAGATGACCCGGTCCGGCCGCAACACCACACCGGGGGTTGCGATCTTGTCGACCATGAGCTTCATGAACAGCTGCTGGCGCTGGATCCGGCCGAAGTCGTCGTCGATCTTGCGGGCCCGCACGAAAGCCAGCGCCTGGTCGCCCTCGATGGTCACGCAGCCCCTCGGCTGGTCGAGCCCGGAGTCGGCGTCCTTGACCGGCCTCTCGAAGAAGACCTGGACGCCGCCGACGCTGTCGGCGATCTCGTTGAACCCGTTGAAGTCCACCTCCAGATAGTGGTGGATGGGCATCCCGACGAAGTCCGAGACGGTCTTGACCATGACGTCGGGGCCCAGCGAGTAGATGCTGTTGATCTTCACCGGCTCGCCCTGGGGGTCCTCGACCCGGAGGTCGCGGGGGAAGTGGACCAGCACCGCCTTCTCCCGCTCCTCGTCGAGGTGGAGCAGCATGATCGTGTCGGCCCTCCGGCCGGGGACCGTGTCGGAGTCGCCCATGCTGGCCTTCTGCTCGTCGGTGAGCCCCTCCCGGGAGTCCGACCCCAGGACCAGCACGTTCATCGGCTCGTTCACCGGCTGGGGGGCGACCTCCACCTGCTCCTGGTTGCCCCTGACCTTGATGTTGGCGTAGAGCAGGACCGCGCCGGCCAGCACTCCGAGGACGACGGCGATAGCCGCGATGATCGTGATTACCCGGACGATCCGGTGCTTCGGCGCGCGCGCCTGCCGGCTGCTTCGGCCGGATTTGAGGATTGGTTGCAAACCACCGGGCGACCGGGGGCGGTTACGGCGACCCATGGGGTCCAAGTATTCCGCATGCGGGGCGCGAAACCGCCGTGGCAGATGTAAAGAAACGGCGAAGAATGGCCGGGGACCGAAAAAACCGAGCGCCGGCCGCCGTGAACCGGCCGGCGCTCGGGGGGTTGCCGGGTACTAGGCGCTTTCGGTAGCGGGGGCCAGCTGGTTCATCAGCAGGTCCTGCAGGCGCTCGTAGGTGCGCTGGTACCGCGGGTCGTGAATGATCGTTGTCTTGTCCCGAGGGCGGGGGATGTCGACCTCGATCACGTCGGCGATCGACGGGTTCGGGGCCTCGGCCATGACGACGATCCTGTCCGCCAGGAAGATCGCCTCCTCCAGCCCGTGGGTCACCATCAGCACGGTCTCGGTGGCCGACTCACCGGACCACAGTGCGACCAGTTGCTGCTGGAGCCGGGCTCTGGTCAAGGCGTCCAGAGCGCCGAACGGCTCGTCCAGGATCAGCACCTTCGGGCTGACTGCGAACGCCCGGGCGACCGCGGCCCGCTGCTGCATGCCTCCGGAGACCTGTCCGGGCCGCTTGCTCCGGTGCTGCCACAGGCCCACCGCCGTCAGGTAGCGCTCCACCACCTCGTCGGTCTCGGCCCTGGATCGTTCGGGGCGGGAGGAGCGGGTGGCCTCCCGCACGTTGTCGTAGATGCTCATCCACGGCAGCAGCGAGTAGTGCTGGAAGACCATCGCCCGATCCGGGCCGGGGCCGTCGATGGGAACGCCGTCGACCAGGACCACCCCGAGGTCGGCCTCGGTCAGGCCTCCCACGACGTTAAGTAGCGTCGACTTGCCGCAGCCCGAGTGGCCGATGAAGGTGACGAACTCCCCCTTCTCGATCTTGAGGTCCACTCCCCGAAGGACGTGCTGGATGCCCCGCCGGGAGGAAAACGACTTGCTGACCAGGCTGATCTCGAGACTCATCGGGCCACCGCCGTGTAGTCGAAGCGGCTCTGGAGCCGCTTAAGGCCGAGGTCGAGCAGGAAGCCGATGACGCCGATGAAGAAGATCGCCACCACAACCGCCGGCAGGTTGCCGTTGTTGTACTGGTCCCAGACGAAGAACCCGATGCCGGGAGCGGCCGAGAGCATCTCGGTGGCCACGATCACCATCCAGCCGATGCCCATGGACAGCCGCAGCCCGGTGATTATCGACCCCATCGAGCACGGCAGGAGCACCTTGCGGATGTACTTTCCCCGGCTGAACCTGAACACCTTGGCCACGTTGCGGTGGTCCTGCGGCACCCCGGCGACGCCGGCGGCGGTGTTGATCAGGGTCGGCCACAACGAGGTGACGCCGATGGTCAGGATGCTGGCGCCGAACGGGTTCTTGAACAGAACCAGCGCCAGCGGGTACCAGGCCAGCGGCGACACCGGCCGGAAGATCTGCACCTGCGGGTTGGCCGCCTTGTGGGCCTTCCGGCTGGCCCCCATGGCGAACCCGACCGGGATGCCGACGACCGCCGCCAGCACGAAGCCGCCGAAGACCTTCTTCAGGGTCTCCCCCAGCAGCAGGAAGATGCCCCGGTCGTTGGGACCGAAGTCGTGGAACGGGTCCGACATCAGCGTCTGGAACTCGGTGAACGTGGCCAGAGGGGACGGCAGGTCCGGCCGGAAGGCCGCGAATCCCTGCCACGCCAGCAGGAGGACCGCGGCGCCCAGCAGTGCCAGCGCGACGCTCGACGAGAACTCGGATGCCCGGCCCGGCTTGGTGATCTCCGGCTCTTTGACGCGAGGGTCCAGCGGCATCTGGGGTACCGGCCTGCCGGTTCCGGCCGGGTCGTCGAGCAGGGTGCCGGTGTTCGATTTGTCGTTCATGCGCGTGTCGCCTCCTCGTCTACCTTGGCGGGGTCGAACTCGACGCCGTCGAGCTTCACCTGGAAGGGCGCCATGTCGTCGTCGGGGACCGCCACGCCCTCGGACTCCGCCACCTCGGCGTACAGGTCTTTCATCAGCAGCTTGCCGGCAATCGCCTCGTAGTCCGGCGCCTCTTTGATCAGGCCGAAGCGCTGGTACTGGGCGAGGAACCAGTAGACGTAGCTCGACC
>DASTUJ010000182.1 GCA_035759705.1 Actinomycetota bacterium
GCCGAGGCGTAAGCAAGGGGCAGGTCGCTGGGTTGAGCGAAACCGTTGCTGGTAACGCCTTCCGCTTCTGCTAAAGCCTCAGCGAGCGGTCCGCTGCCGAATATCTCTAGCTCCCACGGGTCGTCGCAGGTGCTTCGATACTGTGCGTATGCCCGGGCCAGGACGTCTATCCCCTTTTCCGGTACCAGCCGGCCCACAAACAGAAACGACCGCTTGCGTACCGCGTCCGGGTGTGCCCGGAGAAAGCGGGGCAGGTCACAGGAGTAGGCGCCCCACCAAATCCGATCTTCGGCAAATCCCAGCTTCTTTGCGAAGACCTCCTGGTTTCTGCCCGGCAGAAAGGCCACATCGAAAAAGGGGTGCAGGTAGAACCTCGAGGTGAGTACCCCCAGCCACTGCTTCGGAGTGCCAAGCCATTGGTTATCGAGCAGCACCACCCTCAGGCACCGATCGGCCACGGCCCGAGCGACCCGCCGGTAGGGAGTGAGCTGCCAGCCGCTGACCATAATTACGTCCGGGTCGAACTCCTCGATCGCCTCCAACGCCTCTTCCGCCGACGGCAGCTCAGGCCATGTCTTGACCTCAGCCGAAGTCGGAGTCACCTCGTCGAGGGCGAAGGGAGCCCTGCTGTCGGGGGCCACCCGCAGAAGAAGTACCTCCACGCCGGGGGAAGAGGCCAAAGCTTCGATGCATGCGGCGAAGAATCCGGGAATCGTCGTAACCAGGAAGGCGATTTTCATCCAGGCGAAGGGTACACGAGCCCTCCGGCCGTCATTAGCCCGGCGCGGGCCCCACCGTCTGATGGGGAACCGACTTCGACTCTCTCAAGGCGGAACGGAACTGCCAGATGAGGCCGGCGGCGGTTATGGCGTTGGCGAGGGCGAGCCCCCACGACCCGCCGGTAGCTCCTCCCAGCACCGCGCCGGCCGCTGCCAGGGCGATGGTGAAGGGGGCAACGACCAGGCTGATCACGAGCAGTCGATGGACCGACGGGATCGCCCGCAGGCCGACTGCCGGACCGACTACTACCCCAGCGGTCACGGCAAGCATAATCATGGCCGGCAGCAGGACTTGAGTGCCCGCCCAGTTCTCGTTCAACAGAGCCACCCCCCACTCGGTGGGTAGAAGCAGCAGCACAATCCCCAGCCCCAGACCGCCACCAGCCAGCAACGTGCTCAACCATACGGTGGCAGGGACGAACCTGGCGGGGTTGTCACGCTTCAGCCGGACACACTCACCGACGGCGAACGGGACCACTCCTTGAATCAAAGCGTAAAGCGGTCCAAAAAGCAGCAGCCCCGCTCTGATGTAGCCGACAGCGGCCAGCCCGGCGATAGCTCCAACGGCGAACAGCGCAGCTTGTGAGGCGACTCCGCGGGCGATCAAATCCCCGCTCATCACCGCGCCGATTACCTTGTTGTCCCGCACCCAGCTCCGCGCCCGATCCGGCCTCGGCGCACAGCCGGCCTGTACCGCTCCCGCCACAGCCGCCGCTGATGCGGCGACGCCCCAGGAAAGGATCGCCCAGGTAATCGTCACATTGCCGAGCACCGCAACCCCGATCAGCAGAACGCACTGAATCACCGCCCAAATCAGGTCGTTGGCGGCCGCGCGGGCGGGTCTTCCCTGGGCGAAAAAAGCAAAGCGCCAGGCGTCCTGCACCAAAAGAGCCGGCAGGATCAATGCCATAAGCATCAACGATGTCTTGAGTTCGCCGACCGCGAAGAGACTGGAGATCAAGATGCCGGCGGCCGCCATCAGCGATAGGACCAGCGCAAATCCTGCCGAGGAACCGGCTGCAACCCTCCACTCCTTCTCTTCGGCCGATGCAAAGCGGATGGCCATCGGCTCCGAAGCCTGGGCCCGCGAGAGGCTAAGGATCAGTTGATAGGTGACCAGTGCTACCCCGAAAGCCCCGAAGGACCGGGGGCTCAGCGAACGGACGAGGACGAAGGACAGTAGGAAGTTGGAGCCGCTCGACAGGACCTGATCAAGGACCACCCACCGTCCCCTCGACAAAAACCCCAGCAATATCTCTTTCCCTACTGGACCCGTACGGTCGGCCGACGAGCGTACCGGCAACGGCGGGACTCGAAGCCGTCGTCGGGCTTGGGAGGATTCGAAAAAGGGTGGAACATAGGGGCCGATACTAGTCGTCGGCATCCCGGCGGGTTAGCCCTGCCGAGCCTCAACCAGCACCTCGCGTGTGTTTTCAGCCGTTTTTCTCCACGTCCACAAGGTAGCTCTGTCGAAGGCTCGCTCCACTCGTAGGCGGGTCCCGGGCGAGTCATCGAGCGCGGCGGCGACCTGGTTCCCGAACTCCTCAGGAGTCAGGTTCGAATACCAGGCGCAGTCGCCGGCCACCTCCACCACAGCCGGATCCCGCCAGGTAACCACCGGCACTCTAAGCCTCATCGCCTCCAGAACCGGCAGGCCGAAGCCCTCGAACGAGGACGGGAACAAGACCACGCCCGCCGAAGCAAACAGCTGCCAGTAGTCCGCCTCCGCCAGGAACGGCTGAACCACCACCAGGTCGGCGATTCCCAGCTCACGCGCCAGCGAAGTGATCCGGGGCTCGTCGCCGGCACCCACTCCCACCACGTGAAGCCGGCGGTTCAGGCCTGGCTGAAGGTTCTTCAGCGCGGCCCAGGACCTGATGGCGAAGTCGGGCCTCTTGTTGGCCCAGCGGGCGAAGGCTATGCCGTGGCCGTTCTCAGTCCCCGGTTTGGTCTCGGGAACGTGGTCGGACCCAAGATAAATCGTTCGGGTTTTCGGGCTCGTGAACGGGTAGTGGGACCTCAGATCGTCCCTCGTGCGGTCGGAGTCGGCTATGAGCCTCGCCGACCGGCGCAAGCCGCTTTCCCACGACTGCCGGCGGTACCAATTCTGTGAGCTGCTGAAGTCCTCGGGCCGGAAGATGTGCCTGAGGTCGTGGACGACGGCGACAACCGGGATACCGAGAGTGACCCTAGGGACAACCGGGGTTGTGCACAAAAGCACGTCAGGTCGGCAGCGAAGCATCCGGAGAGGCAGCACCGTTTGTTGAACCGCGATCCGCGCCAGCGGGCCCGAGGAGCCCGTTAGGTGGACCTTGCCCATATCGCCGAGCCGGTCGGCGATGCCCTCCGACAGGTCGGAGGTCCCCTCCAGGATCCACTCGTCGTCGAAGCCGGCGTCCCGCCACCCCTTCACCAGGCCGAGGACATAGGTGACGATTCCGGCGCCGCCCTGTACGGCGCCCGTGGCATCCACGTGAAGCAGCAATCAGCTATCTCGGCTGGGAGTAAAGCGGGCGACCCACAGGGTTATCGGCCGCTTCTGGTCCAGCGCCGGAAATGGCGGCTGGCCCACCTCTGCTTTGGAGATCTCGCGCCAGGAGACTCGAGTCCCGCGGCGGGCGAAGAAGTGCTCCTCCGATGCCCCCAGGTCGCCCAGGGTGATCAGCTCGTCCAGGAAGGGGTTGTATCCAAGCGGGCAGGTCACCAGCAGCTCGCCGCCCTCCTTGAGAGCCCCCCTTAGCCTGCTTAGAGCGAGCAGGACCTTGTTCGGGTCCTTCGGGTCCTCGTCCCAGCCGACGTGCTCCAGAGTGGAGATGGAGAAGATAAATCCATAGGATCCGGAGGCTTCCAGATCGACCACGTCGATGTTGCGAACCCCGGGAACCTCCTCGTATTTGTCGACCACCTCGTGGTCGACCTTGAGGTAGTGGGAGAGTACGTTGCCTATCTCGAGGACCGGCTTCTCGCAGTTCTGAAGGGCATCCTTGACGATCGCAAGCTCGACGGCCCGTTCGTTGCGCCACGTCTCGTTGTAGTGGTGGATGACGTAAGGCAGGTGCCGGCCCGAAATCTCAAAGGTCCTGGAACGGAGGAGGAGTTTCTGCGCCGGATACACGAGATAGCTGCCGAGCCGGGCGGCCGCCTTACCAACCGTCCTCGCACCCCCTTGCTCCCGAAGGCAGGCTCGGCTGCGAGCAGCTACGCGCCTCAGCTCGCTTACCGATGACGGCGATCCCTCCCGGTGAACGCCCAACCGCATCGAGGCGGCTTCCGGATCGGGCACCAGTATGGCGTTGTGCCCCTTGAATGCGGCAAGCGAGGCCGGCTCGACAGTTCTCGATCCGGGAACGTATGCGATGCACGAGTAGCCGGCGGTAGCGGCGAACTCCTCCAGGCTCTCTACGTCGTTCACCTCGACAATCAGGGCCGGCCGGTGCCGGCGGATGAGCTCTGCGGCGCCCTCCAGAACGTCGGTTTCCCAACCTTCGACGTCCACCTTGATCAGCGCGACCCGCTCGAGCGCATGTTCGGCGGCCAGTCGATCCAGCGTGTCGACGGAGACGGCTTCGGTGGAGTCGCGGGATTCGGACTCAACGAGCGAGTTCATCGCGTCCAGTCCGACCGTGAGCCGGCCGGGCCCGGCCGTTCTGCCGGCCGCCTGCTTCAGCAGGGTCACCCGAGTCTCCAGCCGGTTGAGCCGCACATTCTCCGACGCCCTCGTCCACGCCTGGCTCGACGGCTCCAGGGCGAGGACACGCTCGTCCGGCACCGAC
>DASTUJ010000183.1 GCA_035759705.1 Actinomycetota bacterium
CCCTGCTGTCGCCCCTCATGACGCAGTCCCCAGCGCTGGCCGCAGTCGCCCTTGATTCCGAAGAAGCCGCTTTCTGCACCCTGATCAACAACTACCGCGCCACCAAGGGCCTGCCGGCTCTGATGGTCTCGGAGAGCCTCACCAACGCGTCGGAGTGGCACAGCACCGACATGGCGAACAAGAACTACTTCAGCCACACCGACAGCCTCGGCCGCGACCCGTTCAAGCGGATGACCGCCCTCGGCTACGGCTACAGCACCTACCGGGGTGAGAACATCGCGGCCGGCAACGCCACCGCTGCGGCGACGTTCGACCAGTGGAAGAACTCCTCCGGCCACAACGCCAACATGCTGAACGCCAACTACAAGGTGATCGGCATCGGCAAGGCCTACAACGCGGCCGCCGCCTACCGGAACTACTGGACCACCGACTTCGGCGGTGTCGTCGACCCGGGCGCCGTACCCTGCCCCGGCTCCGGCGGCACGACTCTCCCCCGGGTCACGCCTTCGGTTTCGATTGCCGACGTCTCACTGGTCGAGGGCAACTCCCGAACGTTTGCCACGAAAACCATGACCTTCACGTTGAAGGCCTCCTCCCCGTCGACTGAGGCGATGAAGGTGAACTACTCGACATCCAACGGCACGGCACTGGCCGGCTCCGACTACACGGCTGTCGTCGGCACAGCGACAATCCCGGCCGGGTCGACCAGCGTCAAGGTCACCATGAAGGTCGTCAAGGACAGGGTCAAGGAGGCAAACGAGACCTTCCTCGTGAACCTGTCGACCCCGGTCAACGCAGCCATCGCCGACGGCCTGGCGGTTGGGACGATTGTGAACGACGACTAGAAGCTTCGATGGGGCCGCTGCCTGATACCCCGAGCTCGGCGGCGGCCCTGTCGTAGGTCTACTTGTTGCCGCGGTTGGCGTGGTAGGCCCGGAGGCGCAGGCGCTGGTCCAGCTCGGCCTTGCGCAGGCGAATGCTCTTGGGGGTGATCTCCACCAGCTCGTCGCCGGCCATGAACTCCAGGGCGTTCTCCAGCGACATCATGCGGGGCGGAACCAGCCTGATGCTCTCGTCGGCTGCGTGGGTCCGGATGTTGGTTTTCTTCTTCTCCTTGGTGGGGTTCACGTTCATGTCCTCGGTGCGTGAGTTCTCACCGATGATCATGCCCTCGTAAACCGTCACGCCGGAGCTGACAAAAAGTTCGCCCCGCTCCTGCAGGTCGTACAGTGCGTAGCCCGTGGTCTCGCCAAGCCGGTCGGCCACCAGGGCGCCCGAGATGCGGTGGGGAATTTCGCCGGCCCACTTGTCGTAACCGGCGAAGACGCTGTGGATGATTGCGGTGCCGCGGGACTCGGTCAACATCTCGCCCCGGAAGCCGATCAGGCCTCGGGCGGGGACCCGGAACTCCATGCGAACCCATCCGCTGCCGTGGTTGACCAGGTTTTTCATCCGGCCCTTCCGCAGCGCCAGGGATTGGGTCACGACCCCGACGAACTGCTCGGGAAGGTCCAGCACCAGGTCCTCGTACGGCTCGTGGGTCTCGCCGTCGACCTCTTTGGTGATGACCTCGGGTTTGGAGACCTGAAGCTCGTAGCCCTCGCGGCGCATCGACTCGATGAGGATCGCCAGTTGCAGCTCTCCCCTGCCCCGGACCTCGGTCTTGTCGGGCGAGCCGGTGTCGGCCAGGCGGATCGATACGTTGCCCAGTACCTCCCGCTCCAGGCGGGCCTTGAGGTGGCGGCTGGTGACGAACTTGCCCTCCTTGCCCGAGATCGGCGAGGTGTTCACGCCGAATGTCATGCGCAGCGTGGGCTCGTCGATGGTCAGGACCGGCATCGGGCGGGGGTCTTCGAGGTCGGTGATCGTCTCGCCGACGGTCACGTCACCCAGGCCGGCCATCGAGGCGATGTCGCCGGGGCCGAGCTTCTCGACCTCTTCGTAGTCGAGGCCGGTGTGGGCCAGCATCTTCGTGATGCGGACGGACTCGATCGAGCCGTCCCGGTGACAGACCGCAACCCGGTCGCCGGTGTTGACGTAGCCGTTCCATACCCGGCCGATGGCCAGGCGGCCGACGTAGGGGTCGGCGGCAAGGTTGGTCACCATGAACTGAAGGGGCATCGAGGGGTCGTAGGAAGGGGGCGGGGTGGTCTTGGCAATGGCCT
>DASTUJ010000184.1 GCA_035759705.1 Actinomycetota bacterium
CGCCACCGGCTTCAACTACAAGGACCCCGGTGTACCCGGCACCGACCTCGAAGGCCTCTATTACGTAAAGAACATCCGTCAGGCGATGGAGTGGGACAAGATCCTCGACAGCGTGAAAAAGGCGGTTGTCGTCGAGGCCTCCCCGCTGGGCCTCGAGATGGTCACCGCCCTGGCGCACCGGGGCATCGAGACCCATCTGGTCGACCCCCATCCGTGGGCGCTTGCCGAGGTCGGAGACCCGGACATCATGAAGCCGGTCATGGACTCGTGGACCGAGATGGGCGTGATCAGCCACTACAACACCAAAGTCGAGGCGTTCCTGGGCGAAGGCAAGGTCCGCGCAGTCCAGACCAACGAAGGCGAGCTCGAAGCCGACCTGGTGGTGATCTGCACCCACAAGACCCCGAACAACAAGCTCGCCCGCGAGGCGGGGCTGGACATCGGGTCGACCGGCGGGATCATCGTCGACCAGCGCATGGCCACCTCCAAGCCCGGCGTGTTCGCCGCCGGCGACTGCAACGAGCTGCCGCACGGCATCACGAAGATTCCAATCCAGGGCCTCTCCGGCAGCCACGCGTACGCCCAGGGCAAGGTCGCAGGCAACAGCGCCGTGGGCGGCGACCGCCTCTACCAGCCGGTTTACGTCCCGTGGGGCATGGTCGCGGGCAAGTGGATGATCGGCGGAGTCTCATTTGGCGAGACGCTGGCGACCGCCCTCGGCATCCCGTTCGTCCTCGGCGTTGCGCAGGGAATCTCCCGCGCACGCTACTACCCGGACATGAAGCCGGTGCGGGTAAAGCTGCTGGCCGAGCCGGGCACGCTGAAGCTGATCGGCGCCCAGATGGTGGGCGGCGAGGGCATCAAGGAGAGGGCCGACTTCCTGGCGGTGGCCGTCAAGACCGGCGTGACTCTTCACGACCTGGCCTGGATGGAGAACGTGTACTCACCGCCGATCGGGGCCCTGAACGAGCCCATCGCTATGGCCGCACAGAACGGCCTCGCTTCCCTCAAGTCCTGATGGGGTTCTTCCAATGGGTTCGCTCCAACTCAGAGCACTACCTGATGGAGGCCTCACAGCGCGAGATGGCCAAAAAGTACATGGGCACCGAACCCCCGGTGACCGGAGCCACATTCAAGGACATCTTCTTTCGCCGGCTGTTCGTACCCATCTACCGTCGGCTGCCCTACCGGTTGACCAAGATCGTGATGATGGCCATGCCGGGCAGCCACCACAAGGACTGGGGAGGAAGTTCCAAACTTTAGTTGAAGCCGCAGCAAGTCAACGACGCACCGAGTAAAGGGAGGTTGTGCATGGCAGACATCGTTGGTGAGCGAGTAGCGAAGGGTTCGGCCATCGTCGACTACGACGACAAGGTCTTCGAGGACGTCCAGGCAGAGCCCGGCGAGAAGGCATACGTCTTCATGCACACGGTTCCCTTCGAGGGGTCGGTCGGCATCGTCAACATGCTGACCACCACCCGGCTCATCCGTAAGGGATTCGACGTCAGCCTCGTGCTGTTCGGCCCCGCGTCGCTGATGGCATCGGCGACCCGCGGTTTCCCGAACGTCGGGGACGTGGCCTTCCCGGGTCACATGAACTACAACAACCAGCTGCAGACGATCATGGACGAGGGCGGCAAGGTCTACGCCTGCCGGTTCTCCGCCGCAGCCCTGTACGGCATGCGCGAGGTCGACATGATGGAGGGCGTTATCCCGGTCCACCCGCGCGACATTGCGGATGCGGCGCTGACCGCGTGGCGGGAGCGGGCCTTCCAGATGAACACCTGGAACCTCTAGGAACGGGGACGTTCGAACCACCCGAGCCCTTGGTGTCGGGTGACCCCCAAAAACTGAAACAGCAGGAAGCGATTCGGCGCTGGAATACCGCCGAGCAGCAGCTCTACCCGGCGCTGCTCAGTTCGCCCGCAGGCTTCGAACGGCACACGTCGCTCGTTCGCGGGATATGCGACGAGCTCGGGTCCGTCCGGGATGTCGAGGCTCTCGTCGATGCATTCGATGAGGGCCTCGACATCGCCGGCAGAGCCGCCGAAGCCCTATCGCTGCCCACCCAAGGAGTCGACCTCGATCTCGTGCTCGGCGCCGCATTCTGCCTTCGCTACCGGGAGGTCCTGGCCGAGACGCGCCGGGACGCGATGAAAAGACGGATCGACCAAGCACGGTCACAGGGCGACTCCTGGGTGGACCTGGAGGGCTCCCCACCGTTTCTTCGAATGCCGTTCCCGCCGTGGCACAGCGTCGAGATGCAACTGTCCGACGGCACCGGAATCCACGCCTGGGCGGAGGAGAGTCTGGATGAATCCGGCGACGGGATCGAGTTCGGGGTCGAGGTTGTAAGGCTCGATCCGCAGACCGGAGCTTGGCTTTCGGAGATCCCGCCCGGCGATCGACAGACCTTCTCGGACTACCGACTGTGGCAGCAGGCGATCGAATCATTAAAAGCTCGTTAAAGAGTCCTCAAACCCCTTTGACAGCCAGCGCGGAAGGGGCGGAGAATATCGGTTGAGAAATGAACGTTTCTTAAAGTGTTCACGGCACGTTTCCTAAGGTGGACGTCAGGGTACGGCCACTCAACGCGACGTTGCTGAGAAAAAGCAGCTTCACTTCCTCGATAAAAGTTCGGAGGAGCTGAATGGGCCCCAACGGTGACGGCAGCGCGGTAGACGTAAAACCCGACCTTGGAAAACTCCTCGTCGAGCTCCAGCGGTACGGGGTCCAGGTGGAGGACATCGGGGCTCGAACCGGGGGCGCCGGCCCGTCCGATGCCGGAATGATGTGGATCGAAGGCGTCCCGGTTACTTTTCCCTTCGGCGCCGAGTTCGTGGCCACCTCCCCGTTCGTCCTGAAGGAAGAGGACTCCGGCTGGCAGCTTTACCGGGACGGACAGAGGCTTGCAGCGGCCACGGTTCCTCCCCGCCCGAAGTGCTACGAGCTGACCACCTCAGACGGCATCCCCTACTGGAAGATCGCCCTCCTGCACCTCGACTCCCTGGCCAGCACGGTGATCCAAACCTGCGTCTACTGGGGCAACGAGGACCAGTGCCACTTCTGCGGCATCGAGCTATCCCTGGAGGCCGGGCGGACCATCCCGGTCAAGAAGCCGGCTCAGCTCGCCGAGGTGGCCAAGGCCGCCAAGGAGCTCGACGGAGCCGTCGACGTCACCCTCACCACCGGCACCAACAACGCTCCCGACAAAGGGGCCCTCTACGTGGCCAAATGCGCCAAGGCCATCAAGGAGTCGTGCGGCCTTCCGGTCCAGGGCCAGTTCGAGCCGCCGGACGACCTGTCGGTGTTCGCACAAGTGAAGGAGATGGGCGTCGACTCGGTCGGAATGCACGTCGAGTCATTCGACCCGGAGGTCTTCGCCCGCGTAGCCCCCGGCAAGGCGAAGAGGGGCATAGAGGCCTACTTCACCGCCTGGGAGAAGGCGGTCGAGGTCTTCGGGGAGGGACAGGTCTCCACCTACGTGATCCTCGGCATGGGTGAGGACCCCAAGCTGACCGCCGACGGCTGCCGGCGGGCGATCGACATGGGCGTCTACCCGTTCGTGGTCCCGATCCGCCCGATCCCCGGGAGCATCCTTCAGGATCTCCTTCCGCCGCCGCCGGAATACGTGGAGTCGATGTACCGCCAGGTGGTTCCGCACCTGGTTGCGAGCGGGTTTACGTCGTCGAACGTGAAGGCCGGCTGTGCCCGGTGCAACGCGTGCTCGGGGATGAGCGCC